>JAYTTM010000588.1:0-1495 GCA_043745055.1 Chitinophagaceae bacterium
AGCTTATAACGCTGGCAGTAACAATTACCAGCATCAATAGTGCTGATTTTGAGAGGTTGCTCAATGGCATGTTGTAAGGTTTAAAGAATAAATAGGAGCGTTAGTTAAAAAAGGGAACGGAACAATATTTTAAAATTACAACACAAAAATTCTTTTGTGCTGATTCATTTATATTTAAAGAACGGTAAAGTAAATTGGAATAAACGGAAGTAAAAATGATTTTATTTTTATTATTAAAAAAGTAAATCATTTTTTTAAAGATAGAAACATATAATTTATTTTAAGAATTTTTTTATAAATTAATTTCTTCTTGCCACTACAATGGTATTCTTAAACATTGTTTTCTTTCCGCTTAAATTAAATACTTCGGTAAAAAAAATATACACACCGGTAGCCAGCTGCTGGTTCTTTTCTCCTAATCCATCCCACCTAAAACTTCCTTGTGTGCCACAAAGGACATTGCGCTGCAAATAGCGTGCAGGCCTGCCATTGGCATCAAAAATGGTAATGGATGCCATGTAGCCAGCAGATGGAAAACTGTAATCAATTGTGGCAAAATCATCCATGCCATCATTATCAGGACTAACAATTTCAGGAGATAATTTAACTTCACCCTGTACGCCATCTTTAATGCGAAACTGAGAATTTTTATAAGTGGGTGTTCCGTAGTTTACACTGGTTGCTGCCGAGTGCCAGTTATCAGGCAGAATGGAAGAAGCATCGTAATCGATTCTTTCAAGACTTACGCCTTCTTTATTATCAAGCAGTTTAAAGTGCCACTTGTCACTATATGGCACTTCGTCGGTAATTTTTCCCTGTGCATTTAAAACAATTACATTACCTGCGTTATCAGTATAAGAAGGCATGCTTGCAACTTTAATAAAAGCATCCGGGTTTTGGGTTACGTATGCACGCTGCACCCAATCCGGGTTTTCAGTAACTACTAAAAAATCTTGTGGAAAAAACAAATAAGGTTCGTTGCTCAACAGCGTAATACTGCTAATGGTATTGCTGCTATTGCGGTTGGCAATATAGGTTTGATTGAGGTCAACTATTTTATTACTGCGGTTGTACAGTTCCACATAATCGCTGCCGGCAGCTGGCGGGTTAAATAATATTTCGTTTACAACAATCCCTAAACTATCCGCTACTTCATTTAACCCAACTTTGGCTGTATTTTTTGTGCCGATGTTATTGCCTGCACAATCAGAAACGGTTTGTGCGGTGATGGTGTAAACTTTATTCCGTTGTAACGGATTTGCCAGCCGCAAATTTATTGTTGAAAAGGCAGGTGCTGTTGCAATAACCGATGCAGGCAAACCAATGCCATCGCTAATGCTGTAATTACTGGCTATAGCAGCTTTCAGACTATTCAGCGGCTCATCAAAAACCAATATAACATTTACACTATCGGTAGTATAAGCCCTCAGCAACTTAGGTGCAACAGCATCGGGGTTACTACCATCTATTGAATTTTTTTTACCCGGTGTACCAC
>JAYTTM010000589.1:0-1494 GCA_043745055.1 Chitinophagaceae bacterium
AGATTTTAATAATGATGGATTACCAGATATCTGCACACTGGATATGTTGCCGGAAGATAATAGAAGACAAAAATTATTGTATGGCCCCAATGAGTATGACAAGTTTAACATGTTTGTAAAAGCAGGGTTACATTACCAGTACATGCGTAACATGCTACAATTAAATAACGGCGATGGTACATATAGTGAGATAGGGCAGTTGGCAGGTGTTTCAAATACAGACTGGAGCTGGGCTCCGCTAATTGCAGATTTTGATAATGACGGCAATCCTGATTTGTTTGTAAGTAACGGATACAAAAGGGATTTTACCAATATGGATTTTTTGAGATATCGGGCCGATATGAAAATGCAGGGAAATCAAAAGGGAAACCAAAAAACCGCTATGAGTGAGATTATTAAAAATATGCCCTCTAATAAATTTCATAATTATTTTTTCAGAAATAACGGTAATCTTACTTTTCAGGACGTATCAAAGGAATGGGGATTTGATAACCCCGTTTTAAATAATGGAGCCGCCTATGCAGACCTGGATAATGATGGCGACCTTGATCTAATTACTAATAATATCGACCAGGAAGCGTTCGTTTATAAAAACAATTCTAATGAACAATTTAAAAACAACTTTATCTCTTTCCACCTAAAAGGAGATGGGCAAAACCGGTTTGGTGTTGGAGCAAAACTGAAAGTTTTTTTTGATAAAAAAATTGCATTTAAAGAAGTCAGTCCAACACGGGGGTTTCAATCTTCTGTAGATGTTGATTTGTTAATTGGATTAGGAAAAGTCAGTATTGCAGATTCGTTACAAATAATATGGCCTTCCGGAAAAACTCAAATACTCAAATCGGTAAAGGCAAACCAGTTGTTGGTTTTAGAAGAAAAAAATGCAATAGATAAATATAATTACAACTTTTTTTCTCCTGTTAAATATTTTGAAGCAGATACGGTACAGGCCGTTTCTTTTAGGCATAAAGAAGATGAATTTATTGATTTTGGTGTTCAGTCTTTTTTGCCGGGATTACTATCAACACAAGGGCCACACATGGCAAAAGCAGATGTAAATAACGATGGGTTAGAAGATGTTTTTGTAGGTGGTGCCAGCGGCCAGCCAGGTGCTTTATTTATACAGAACAAAGAAGGTAAGTTTCAAAGTACAGTTCAGCCGGCATTTCTAAAAGATTCGCTCCCGGAAGATATCGATGCAAGTTTCTTTGATGTGGATGGAGATGGTGATAATGATTTGTTTGTAGTATCTGGTGGCAATGTTTTTAAAGAAGGTAGCCCCGAATTAAAATGTCGTTTATACTTAAACAATGCCAAAGGATATTTTACGTTGAAACCCAACGCTGTACCCAATGTATTTGTAAATGCATCCTGTGTAAGGCCGGCAGATGTAGACGGTGATGGCGACATGGATGTATTTGTAGGTGCAAGGGTTATTCCCGGAAAGTATCCCGAAACACCGGTTAGTTATTTGCTTATCAATGATGGTAAAGG
>JAYTTM010000590.1:0-5435 GCA_043745055.1 Chitinophagaceae bacterium
GCAGCGTTTATATCACCGGCAAAACCGTAATCAATGGCGCCACGATCCCCGCCCCCATCCCCTGAAGGGGAGTTATTTAACGTCCCTATTTCTTTCGAAGCGTTGTTGCCCCCATCCCCTAAAGGGGGGTAAATGACAGGTCTTTTTATTGCCGGAATAATATTGGCATCGGCACCAGTTAACCCAATCGCATTGCAATTTAGAGATTGTAATTTTACAACAATTTTTTTATTCACCAATCCGCCGTACACCATTGTTACCAAGTTGATGGTTGCTTCATCTGTAATTCTTCTTCCATTAATATATTTTGATTCGATGCCTAACTGCTCTCCTATTTTCGTTGCAATTTTTCCGCCGCCATGAATTAAAATACATTTGCCCCCATCCCCTAAAGGGGAGTTATTCAACGACTTTGCTCTTTTGGTAGGTGCTGTAATTTTTGCAAAGGCATTTAAAAAACTATTTAATTTGTCTTCATCATCAATTATGTTTCCTCCGATTTTTATAACGAAGAGTTTGCCCCCATCCCGTGAAGGGGAGTTATTTGACGAAACTGCTTCTTTTGCAAGGAGCTTGCCCCCATCCCCTGAAGGGGAGTTATTTATCGACCCTGCTTGTTTTGCAGAGGGTTTGCCCCCATCCCCTAAAGGGGAGTTATTCGACGAACCAGCTTCTTTTGCAGAGTTTCTTTTTAATTGTTGGATGGTTGTATCAATTTTTTTGATAGTTTCTGTTAGTTGAAAAAGTATCTCCTCATTTTTAAATCGTAAAACTGTAATTCCAAAATCACGTATATTTTGCTCACGTACAGCATCATTTCTTTTTACATCATCCTGCTCATGATATCCTCCATCTAGTTCAATAACGAGTTTTATCGCATGACAATAAAAATCAACTACATAGTTTGAAACAGGATGCTGCCTTCTGAATTTCAGATGCCATTCATTAATTTTAATTGCACTCCAAAAAACCTCTTCCGCTTGGGTCATTTTCGCCCTAAGTTCTTCTGCTTTATCAAATAAAGCAGGCGGAGCTCCATAATACATATTGGAGTAACTGCTCCCCCCATCCCCTAAAGGGGAGTTATTCGAAGTGTCTATGTTATCATTGCCATTCATTTAATACTATTTATTAATTTAACCACTTGCCTTTTTATGCCCCCATCCCCTAAAGGGGAGTTATTCGAAGTATCTATGTTTTCATTAAAATTCATTTAATGCAATACCAAAAAACTTATAAGTCCTTGCTCTATTGGGGTTATGATTTAATAATAGCCGTTGTATAACTCCCCTTTAGGGGATGGGGGCAAACTCTCCTTCAGGGGATGGGGGCAAATTCCTCAATATTTCACTTAAAACCACCTGTGCTGCCCATACCCTATTGGCTGCCTGTGTTGTTACCAAACTATTTGAACCGTCTAATATTTCATCACTCAATTCCACATTTCGCCTTACTGGCAAGCAATGCATCACTTTGGCATTATTGGTAAGCTGCAGCTTTTCTTCTGTCAGCATCCAGGCAGGATCGTTGGTGTAAATTTTGCCATAATCCTTAAAGGTGCTCCAGTTTTTTACATATACAAAATCGGCATTTTTTAAAGCCTCATTTTGATTGTGGAGGATGGTAGCACCTTTAGTGAATTGCTCATCCAGTTCATAATGTTCGGGATGGGTAATTACAAAATCGGCTTTGTCCCATGCATTTAACCATTGCGCTGTTGAGTTAGGTACACATTGTGGTAATGGCTTGATGTGAGGTGCCCAGGTAAGGACTATTTTAATGCGCCCATTACCCGAAGGAGGGAAATTTATACAGTGCTCTTTAATAGTGATAATATCTGTTAAAGATTGCAAAGGATGCAGGGTGCCGCTTTCTAAACTTACGATGGGAACACCGGCAAATTTTATAAATGCATTCATCACTTCTTCACTATAATCATCTGCTTTATTTTTTAAGGAAGGAAAGGCACGAATACAAAGTATATCAAAGTAATTGCCCAGGATGGGTGCCGCATCTTTTACATGCTCAACAGTATTGCCACTCATGATTGCGCCCTCTTCAAACTCCATTGCCCAGCCTTCTTTATCTACATTAAACACAATTGCTTCCAATCCAAGATTAGCTGCTGCAACCTGTGTGCTCAATCTTGTTCGCAAAGATGGATTTAAAAACAACAAGCCAATTTTTTTGTCGGCGCCCAATTTTCTATCTGTAAAAGGATTGGCTTTATACGCCAACGCCTTTGCTACCAAAGCATCAATAGCCTCTCCTGCATTGCTGTTTGTCTCAGTTACTATATCATGTACAGAAATAAAATTTTTCAATTTTCTTAATTTTTATTTTATAATCATTTGTATTTTATAGCAGCATCGTTGTGTCACTCACTTGTACAGTATACCTATTAGCAATATTTTTATCCTACCTAATCTCCCCTACTTTCTTTACCCCATATTTAACCCAACACATCAGCACCAATTTTTTATCTATCATTAAAAAGCAGCAACTTTATTTCAATTGCTTTTGCCCTGTTCTCCCCTTTGGGAAGTTAGAGGGGCTGTAACTCTATTTTTATTGCATCTAAAAAAATATCCGCTTCTATTTTTGAAATATTTAATGCCGGCAATAACCTGATGACGTTGGGCTTTGCTTCGCCGGTAAATATTTTGTGTTTGAATAATAAGTTTTTCTTTACTTCTTTTAAATCTTCCGGCAATTCAATTCCAATCATCAAACCTCTTCCACGCACTTCTATAATCTTTGGTAGTCTTTTTAATTCCTCCATTAAATAATTACCTATATTTTTTGCGTTGGTCATTAAGTTATCCTGCTCTATTATTTCCAGTACAGCGAGTGCTGCAGCACAGGCTAAATGATTGCCGCCAAAAGTAGTACCTAACATAAAATGTTTGGGCTGAATTTTTGGTGCAATAGAAATACCGCCTACCGGAAAACCATTGCCCATTCCTTTAGCCATGGTATAAATATCTGCCTGCACGCCGCTGTGGTCGTGTGCATAAAATTGTCCGCTTCTGCCATAACCACATTGTACCGAGTCGGCGATATAAACTGCATTGTGCTCATCACATAAGCTTCTTATCTTTTGCAAAAAAGAATCGGAAGCAATATTAATTCCGCCAACTCCCTGTATGCCTTCAATAATTACTGATGATATTTCATGTTGCTGAAAAGCCTGTGCCAGTAAAGCTTCGTCATTAAAGGGAAGAAAAATTACATTGTCTGTTTGGTTAACCGGTGCTACAATTTTGGGATTATCGGTAGCTGCTACTGCCAAAGAAGTTCTGCCATGAAATCCTTTTTTAAAAGCAATTATTTTTTTTCTGCCATTATAAAAAGATGCCAGCTTCAACGCATTTTCATTGGCTTCTGCACCGGAGTTACATAGGAATAACTGGTAATCTTCTTTACCTGAAACTTTACCTAATTTTTCTGCCAGCTCTACCTGCAATGGAATTTTTACAGAGTTGCTGTAGAACCCAACTTTATGCAACTGATCTTGCAACCGTTGTACATAATGTGGATGGGTATGTCCAATTGAAATTACGGCATGACCGCCGTACATGTCCACATACTTTATCCCTTTATCATCCCAAACGTACGAGCCCATGGCTTTTACAATTGTGATATCATTAAGGGGGTATACATCAAATAGTTTCATCTTAAAAATAATTTGCCTTTAAATTCAATCCTGTTTTTTCTTCCAACCCAAACATCAAATTCATGTTTTGTACTGCCTGGCCGCTGGCGCCTTTTAGCAAGTTGTCGATGGCAGAATGAATTACCAGTTTGTTACCCGATTTTTCTAACTGAATCAAACACTTATTGGTATTAACCACCTGCTTTAAAAAGATTGGTTCTTTACTAATATTGGTAAAAGGCTGATCAATATAAAAATTCTGGTAGAGATTTATTAATTCATCTAAACCAACATCACATTTAATTTGAGAACTGATAAAAATACCACGGGTAAAATCTCCACGCCATGGAACGAAATTAAGGAAGCCATCCCCGCCCCCGCCCCCATCCCCTGAAGGGGAGTTATTTGTCGTTTCTACGTTTTCGCCAATTCCCTTTTTTGAAAAAGTATTTTGCAAATGGGATATTGATTGTTCAATTTCAGCATTGTGCTGATGGGTTAATGTTTTATATGCCTGTATATTATTTGCACGCCAGCTAAAATGCGATGTATTAGAAAGGCTTTGCCCTGCGCCGGTACTGCCTGTAATACCTGTTGTGTAAACATCCTGCATTAAACCAGCTTTTGCCAATGGCAATAAACCTAACTGAATGGCTGTTGCAAAACAACCGGGATTGGCTATATTTTTAGCTGTTTGTATTTTATCTTTCTGTAATTCTGGTAATCCGTAAATAAAATTTCTTGAAGCAAATTGAGCATCGGCTGCAAGGCGAAAATCATTGGCTAAGTCTATAATTTTTATTGACTCGTGAACAGCATTTTGTGATAAAAACTTTTTAGAATCTCCATGACCGAGGCATAAAAAAAGGACATCTATGCCCCCGCCCCCCTCCCCTAAAGTGGTGACATTATTTGAAAAAAGTAAATCAGTTTCTCCAAATAAATCCTGGTGAACTTTATACAAATAATTGCCGGCATTGCTTTTACTATTTACAAAAATAATTTCAGCATGGGGGTGATGTAATAAAATTCTTATTAATTCGCCACCGGTATAACCAGCACCGCCAATGATGCCAACTTTAATTTTGATGCCGCCCCCATCCCCTAAAGGGGAGTTATTTGGAGTGTCTATGTTTTTTAAAGAGTTCAAATATTGCTACTTTTAAAAGTTATCACGTCTTTAATTTTAGGGGCTTTGTATACTTTTAGAATCGTCGAATAACTCCCCTTTAGGGGATGGGGGCAACTGCATCCACACTCTCTTTAACCTGATGATAAATCATTGTTTGGTTGCCGAATATTTTTGTAAACCCTCTTACGTCTTCGCCTGTCCAGCCATTGTTCATTTCGCCATATTTTCCAAACTTACTGCTCATTAAATCATATACAGATTCAATACCTGTTACCTGAAAACGATAAGGCATCAGTTGTACAAATACTTTACCTGTTACATTTTGTTGAGAGCTGATGAAAAAGGTTTCTATATCTCTCATTACAGGATCTAATATTTGTCCTTCATGCAGCCAGTTACCATAAAACAACGCCAGCTGGTCTTTCCAGTTGAGTTGCGATTTTGTGAGCACGTGTTTTTCCAAAGCATGGTGTGCTTTTAAAATTACCATCGGCGCAGCTGCCTCAAATCCTACCCGTCCTTTAATGCCGATGATGGTATCGCCTACATGAATATCTCTGCCAATACCATAAGGGCCGGCAATGTTTTGCAGGTATTGAATGGCTTCTGTAGGATGATCAAATTTTTTATCATCCACACTTATCAATT
>JAYTTM010000591.1:0-1492 GCA_043745055.1 Chitinophagaceae bacterium
TTTTTTTACTCCGCCTTTTTTACCAATACCTTCTTTTATTTGTGAAAGCCCTTGTTCAAACCGCTCTGAAAAACGGCTGTTCATTCCAGATTCTTTCAGCGCTTTGGCTGCACTGTGTACCCGAAGCCAGGTATCGGTACTGCCTTTTACTGTTACTTTCTGAAGGGTAAGTTCCTGCTGTTTTTTATCACATATCTTAACCGGTTTGCTTTCTATATCTACCGTGTATTTATTCATACCCGACCTTGATACACACATGTACTCAAACTTGTTTTTCTTAAGCAATTTCAGGTTATCTTCTGTAGCAATACCTGCGTCTAATACCACTACAGGACGACGTTCAGTGGATGAGCTTCGTGCTGATAATTCAGCGATGATATGCGCTAAGGTTTTACTGTCTGCTATGTTGCCTTCAAATATTTGAGAATACTTTAAAAACCCTTCTGTATTAACTACCACTGCAAGCACCACCAATCGTGCATCACTGCGCTTTTCTTTACTCCTACCAAATCTGGCTATTTTGCTGCTACGCATAGACCCTTCAAAATAAGTATTGGTAAGGTCGTAAAGGATGATTTTATCGGTAAGGTCAAAGAGTTCGTTGGTGCGTTTACTTAAGTGTTTTTCCAGATCATCTTTTACTTTATATAACCGCTTACTGGTGTCGTAGAGTTTGTCTTTGGTTATCTTCTCTGTGGGGTAGCCTGTAAGTTCGCAAACTGCTGAATTTTCTTTTATCCCTGCCCGTCCGGTCAGGCGGGCACTGGCTTGTACGCAGTTCGCTTGCAGGATAACTTGCACGGCTTATGATGTGCGTAAGAGCTAATTGTATGTGCGCTTCCTGCCACTCTTTTTTAGTCAGAAAAGTGCGAATGTCTAACTGATCGAGCACCTGCATACAAAGCCCCGTCCGAACCGGCACGGGCGGGCACTCTGTACCTGCTTCCCAAACGTTTTTGTTGGTTACCGTATCGGTATCTATGCGTTGATAATCTTTACCGGCAGCTATATCAAGGCGTTGCTTTTCCTTAATTTCTGCAAAATATTTTTGCGCTAATTTTTCTATAAGAGCATCGGGGGTGGGGAATAAACTTTGCTTTCCGGTATTGCTTTGCTTAACCAATTCATCTATGCGGGCAGCAAGTGCTTTCTTTTGATCTGTTTCAGGTAATTGTTCAAGCGAGCCAAGATGAAGGATGGTTTGATGACGAACTGTATTATCAAAGCGATAGCTTTCACACAGGCGATAATGTCTCTTTCGCTCGCCTGTAGCTTTTATAGTTTTGAAGATCACTTTGAGAAACATCCTTCAAAGCTATTTCAAACAACAACCAGCTATTATTAGGGCTGCGGGGACTACAAAGCATTTTCAAAAAACGTGGTATTGATTTTCAATGTTTAAGCAATCGCCATAACCTTTATAGTAGCTCCTTTTAACAATTATTGGCGGCTTTTTTAACAAGTAGAGGAGACGAGGCTGCAATGTGGGTTA
>JAYTTM010000592.1:0-1492 GCA_043745055.1 Chitinophagaceae bacterium
TGCTGAAGCGGTAATACAACAGGCAATTTAAATTCAGCTTCGTATTGCTGTTGAAAATCCAATGCTTCTGCTGTGCTGCAATGTTCTGTATTCAATACTACGGCTATAACGGTTGAGTCATACATTTTTATCAATTCAATTTCTGATGTTAGCGAATGAATATTTCCCCATGCTGGTAAATCGTCGTAGTATTTTCTTTTAGGGGCGTGAACAAGAATCACTTTTTTTGCATTGCCAGATACAAGCATTTCCGAGCCACAAGGGCCACTGGGATTACGTAAGGCAGATTGTCCTTCAATTAGTATTACCGCCGCTTTGGTTTCTTTCCAGCAGGATACAATTGCATGTTCCAGTTCTCCTGAAATAAAATCATTCAAGGTAGAATCGAAAATAAAACCATATTGGCCACCTTGCAGCCAACCTGTTTGCCCGGTATAAATCATTTGAGCATTGATACCTTCAGCAGCACAGGCTTCCATTACAAGCCGGCAGGTGGTTCTTTTACCCAATGCACAATCAGTTCCTATTACTGCAATGATGGGAACATCCACTTTAAAAATTTCTGCATTCCAGAAATGGAGTTCCGCCCTTTTTTTTGGTTTTCTTACATCGATTAATTCAATCTTGTATTCTTTTACCAGTTCAACCAGGGAAGGAATATCGTTTAAAAAATCATGCAAACCATTTACCAACGAAATGTGATGACGAATGCAGGATTCAAGTAAAGGGATAAAATGTGGCGGCAATTTTCCACCAATAGTAGCGATGCCGATGATGCAGTAACTGATGTCATCGATAGCAGCAATAGCGGCTTCAACATTTGCAAAAACAGGGATATTGCGATGGATACCATCCAGTACTTCGCCTGCATCTTTGCCCGCATGCACACCATCAATCACTGCAACTATCTCATACCTATCGGTGCCACGTATCAATCCATGGGCTGTTTTGGCATCAGTTTGATGGAGCATGCCATCAGTTAATACAATTGCTTTGGGTTTCATTGTTGTTTGTTCGATTAACAGGTGGTTTTGTTCAATTAAAATTGTCTTCTTTCTTTCATAATAGACTGATGCAAATGAATTGTTAGATTACAGATGCCAGGTTACATGCCGGGGTAGTTTGCAAAGGCTGATTGGTTCAGAAATCAACAACAGCAAACACTTTTTTGTAAATAATGTTTCCTTTTTCTGCTTACAAAATAGTTCCATTAAAAAGATTGGTTTTATAAAGCCGGGTAAATGTTGAATCAAGTTTTTTAACATCCCCTGTAAATTACGCCTGTGCAACAACAAGTGAAAGAACGGCAAAATGAAAGAAAAATAGCTTCATCATATTAATCCTGTTTTAAGCTAAAGTTAACAGGAAAAAGGGAGAAGCGGAAACTCAGTCCTACTATGAATTAATAGAAATCTTTTTGAAAAAATTATTATAGGGAAAAAGACACTTCTTTGTAAACAAATAATTAGCATTATCAATAATTAAACATTAA
>JAYTTM010000593.1:0-1488 GCA_043745055.1 Chitinophagaceae bacterium
GTAACTATCCAGCCGCCACAGGCATATTGACCATTGCCTTGACAGCATGGAAAACAGATTGCCCATTTTTGACAGCGGTATCAATAATGGAACGAATAACGGCGAATTGGTGATGAAGGGACTTGAATTGCCCTGATATTTTGGTTTTGACCTTGACCATTCTAATGGCTCTTTCTGAACCATTGTTATGGAAAGGGACAATTGAGTGATAAAGGAAAGGAAAGAGGGCATGTCGGAGTTTGACCATAGCCCGAAAGAAGACAATAGTTTGATGATATTTTTCTTTATCTTTCAACAATTCCTCTAAAATAGAGGGGTCGAGTAATTTATCTGCACGTTGCTGTATTTCTACAACTTTTTTATCTTTTTCATCATAAGCAGGGCATAACTGTTTGAGTTTAATCGCATCTTTGAGTAATGTTTTGAAATCGGATGCCCAAGTTATTGTGTCATTTCCTTCTGCGGCAATTAAGTAGATAAGGTCTCGCAGTAAATGAACTAAACAGATTTGAGTGCCTTTTGAGATAGTGGAGAGTTGGGCAGCCAGACGGTCAGAGCAAAGAATGGTATTGGGTAAACCTTCTGGAAAATGGTCGATGATAACTTGTTTTGAGCGCGTACAAGCCGCTACGATGTACGTGACAAAGGCATTTTGCCAAACCCAAAACCAATATTTGGCTTTATTGACCTTGAAACCTGTTTCATCTGAACCGACAAAAAACGAGATAGCCACAACTTGGCGTAAGGCTTCATAAGCCCCTTCGGATTTCTTGGCTGTTCGGCGGATGATGTTTTCAATTGTCCCTTTACTGAGCGAAACGTTGCATATTTTTTTGAAAAAATCCTGTAACCGTGCAAAAGGCATAAATTGATAACAACTTTGATAAACCACTAAACTTTGTATGTTTTCACCGTACTGAATATGATTATCAACACCTTGGGGAAAAGTCCCCGATTGGTGATGTCCACAAGGACAAAGGGTTGTATATTTTTGATATTCTGTAATAATAGGAACGATGGGCGGAGTGTCTAGCACTTGACGACGAGCGGTCATTTTAAATGCTGAATCGGCTAAATCAGATAAGGATTTACCGCACACGTTACAAAAATCTGGATAAAGTTGTTCTATTTTATCGGGTGTCTCACTCATTTTCAACGTGTGACCCTCATGTCCTATTTGACCCCCAACGGGTTTATCGCTTTTTTCTCGAAGGCTTTGATTCTTCCGAGTCAAGTCAGCAGACGGTGGAATATGACTATTTTTACTCGTTTTGACTACTGGATTTAGTAATACCTGCGCCTCCAACTCGGCTATTCGTACCGATTGGGCTTCTATTATCGAAAGGGCTATGGCATAATTCCTAATTAGCTCTTCAACTTTTGATTCTAAGGCGTGTATTTTTGATTCAGATGTCATCTATTGTAAATCTACTATTTCTTTTTATTTTATTCATAAAAAATATCCTGACCGTAGGGGCTGGATAGTTA
>JAYTTM010000594.1:0-5413 GCA_043745055.1 Chitinophagaceae bacterium
TATTTTATCCATTTGTCTGTAAAGATTATACCTGAGCGTATCGTTGGTTTCAGTAATGGCCTGTTCATAATTTATCAAACACTGCATTTGCAAAACATGTATAATTAGGCCGTGCCGGATTTTTTCCATAAAATACGCCTAGATAGTTTTCCGCATCCGGGTAATGTGCAATCCAGCTTCCTCTAAAAAACAATGCCTGCATTTTGGATGTTTGTTACAGTAATAAACTTTTCTGAATAGTTTCAACCTTTATTTTTATATCCAGCTGGCTTAGTTCGGTGCTGATATAACTACTAAGATCTGCGTAAACGGGGATGGTTAATAATTTAATAACAGGCAAATTTTTACCTGCAGCAAAACCAGCTACAACCAATAACTGTTTTGATTTTGCAGGATCGTAATGATATCCAACAACAATACTGTCATTAAAAGAAGGTAAACCTTTAGGAACAAAAGCACTCTCCGCTGCGGTGCCGATAGAAATACGCAAATACAGCATCATCTTTTTTTTATCAAAACCAAAATTAATTGCCTGTCGTATTTTTTGTAAACGAAGTGGAGAGTTTTTTACCAATACATTATTGGTATCTACCAAAATACCTAAGTATTAAATATTAAGGTATGGATGTTTTTGCAACGTAATTATCCCTTCCCATTGTTTTCTTAATTCCCCGCTTTTAGTAAGTATTTCATCTTTAAAAGAGGCTTCAATATCATTGATAAAGTCCAGACGCTTTTGCTGAAATTCTAAAAATTCGGTAGCCTTACAATCAAAAAAAGATACTTTAATTCCATCGAGATACGGTAATTGTTTTCCATCTTCATCCTGTTCAAAATAGTACTCATTTTTTTTCAATACAAGGGCTTGGCCTTCTTCCCATGCAACAAATGCAAAAGGCCCGGTACCAACAGGATGGCGGCGAAACTCAGCTCCATATTTTTCAACCACCTCTTTTGGAACAATGGAGCAATATTGCATACTCAAAATTCCAATTATTGGTTGAAAAGGGTTGAGTAAAGTGAGCCGGAAAGTAGAATCATCAATGGCAACAAAAGCTAGTGATGTATCTACCCTATTATTAAAAATCCATGCACCCGGGCTGGCAGTAGCCTTTTCCATAATTCTTTTAAACGAATACACTATATCTTCGGCTACCAGTTTTCTCCCTTTCCCATTTGCAAATGCCGGATCATTGTGAAAGAAAACATCGGTTCGTAAATGAAAAGTAAATATTGTTCTGCTGCTATTGAAGTCCCAGCTTTTTGCCAGCGTGGATCTTAGTTGCATCATTGAATCTACTTATACCAACGTATTGTATAATTGATGCACAGCCCACATAATAGATTGATTTTTGGCAAATACAGTATCTAAAGAAGCAATACCTGTTTGTTCTTTATAATGAAATATTTTTTTATCAGGATGCTGATGGGATGTGCATCCGCAAAAAAATTACAATAAAATAAAAGTAATGGATATTTTTGCTTGATGCTTAATAAAATGATTCTGCATAAATTTATAAAATGAAAATAAAAATACAGTTATTGCTGATAGCAATCATTTCTTTTCTCAACAGTTTTGCCCAACCCTTAAGTGGTAATAGACCCGTTACACATGGAGATACACTCCGTGGTACCTATGGAGCCAGCAGGAATTGGTGGGATGTATTGAAATATGATTTACATGTTAAGTTTAATATTAAGGATAGTACTATCAGCGGATATAATGTGATGCAATTTAAAGTATTGAAACAAGGAGATATAATGCAGATTGATTTACAAGATCCGATGCTTTTAGACAGCATAGTTTATGCAGCGCCATTGGGGCATCAAATTAAAATTAATTCTGTTAAAAAAGATGGCAACGCTTACTTTTTTAATTTGGGTAATCTTAAAACACAAAACATAAATTACCTGACAATTTTCTACCACGGTAAACCAACAATTGCTGTTCGGCCTCCCTGGGATGGTGGCCTTATCTGGGCAAAAGACAAAAATAAAAATCCCTTTGTAAGTGTGGCCTGTCAAGGATTAGGAGCCAGTGTTTGGTATCCTTGCAAAGATCACCAGGCCGACGAACCGGATAGTGCAGAAATGCACATAACTATCCCGGATAGTTTGGTATGTGTAGGCAATGGAAGGTTCAGAGGTAAAATAAACAACAACGATGGCACGGCAACGTACGACTGGGCAGTTGTAAACCCAATTAACAATTACACCATCATTCCATATATTGGCAAATATGAACATTTTGAAGAAATTTTCCCTGGTGAAAAAGGAAACCTTAGCATGGATTATTGGGTACTGGATTATAACCTGATAAAAGCAAAAGAACATTTTAAAGATGCTGCAAGAATGATGAAGGCTTTTGAATATTGGTATGGCCCTTATCCTTTTTATGAAGATGGATATAAATTAGTAGAAGCACCGCACCTGGGCATGGAACATCAAAGTGCTACAGCGTATGGCAACCAATATATGAAAGGCTACCTTGGGCATGATTTAAGCGGAAGCGGCTGGGGACTAAAATGGGATTACATTATCGTTCACGAAAGTGGCCATGAATGGTTTGCCAATAATATTACTACTAAGGATATTGCAGATATGTGGGTGCATGAGGGCTTTACAGACTACAGTGAAGTATTGTTTACAGAATATTATTATGGTAAAAATGCCGGAGAAGAATATATTACCGGCATAAGAAAAGGTATTGAAAACAAAATACCCATAATTGGGCGGTACAATGTAAATAGAGAAGGTAGCGGGGACATGTATGCCAAAGGAGCCAACATGATTCACAACATCAGGCATGTTATTAATGATGATGAATTGTTCAGGAAAATTTTGCGTGGATTGAATGCTACTTTCTATCACCAAACTGTAACAACCAAACAAATTGAGGACTACATTAGTAAAGAATCCGGATTTAATTTTAGCTCTATTTTCAATCAATATTTAAGAACCACTCAAATACCTTTGCTGGAATATAAAATAGAAAACAAAAGTGTTTCTTACAGGTATAGTAACTGTATTAAGGGGTTTGATATGCCGTTATTTGTTTCATTTGGAAGTAACGAAAAAGAACCTCAACTAATTAAACCCACGCAGCAATGGCAAACCTTGCGCCTGGCGGATTGGTATGATGGAAAAACATTTACAGCAGATAGAAATTTTTATATCAATACAAAAAAGGTAGAATAAATTAACCGTAAAAAACAACATGAGCCAAATTAGAAGGCAAAGCATTATCTCATCTCTGTTAGTGTATATCGGCTTTGCCCTTGGTTTTTTAAATACCTACTTATTTACAAAAGAAGGTGGTTTTAGCAAGGAAGAATATGGACTGGTAGGTATTTTCATCGCAGTTGCCAGCCTCATGTATGCTATTGCAAACCTTGGGATGCCACCTTATATCAGCAAGTTTTTTCCATACTATAAACACAACCTTCAACCAAAGCAAAATGATTTGCTTACCTGGGCGTTGATTATTTCTTTAATTGGATTTGCCTGGGTAACAGTTGCCGGAATTTATTTTAAAGATCTTATCACTTTAAAATTCGGTAAAAACTCTCCGCAGTTTGTTACCTACTATTTCTGGATATTCCCGCTAGGGCTGGGTCTCACCATTTTCAGTGTTCTGGAAAGTTATGCCTGGCAATTGCACAGGTCTGTTTTTACCATTTTTTTAAGAGAAATTCAATTCAGGCTTTTTGCTACTTTTTTAATATTGCTGGTGTTTGCAGGTGTATTAAAACAGTTTGATATTTTTATTAAAATATATTCTTTTACTTACCTGGCCATTGCTATTTGCCTGACGATTTACTTAATAACCAAGCGGGAAATTCACCTTACGTTTACGCTAAGCAGGGTTACTAAAAAGTTTTATAAAAAAATTCTAACGCTTGTATCATTTGTATTTGGTGGCACTATGCTTTATGGCATCTCTTTAATTTTTGATTCCGTAGTAATTGCATCGGTATTACCCGAAGGTTTGGCAGGTGTTGCAGTATTTACGTTGGGGCAATATATGGCTAATTTAATACAGGCACCGCAGCGTGGTATTATTGCTTCCTCAATGGGGCCTCTTTCACAGGCATGGCGGGATAAAGACCTTTCCAGAATTGACAATATTTACAAACAATCCTCCATCAACCAACTCATTTTTGCCATTGGTATGTTTTGTTTGTTGTGGTTGAATTTTTCTGATGGCATTGTTACGTTTAAATTACAGGCTGGTTATCTTGATGCCAAATGGATTTTCTTTTTTGTGGGTATGTACCGGATTATTGATATGGGCACTGGCTTAAATTCTCAGATTATTAACACCTCTGTTCATTGGCGTTTTGAATTTTTTACAGGAACAGTTTTATTATCAATTACATTACCGCTAACTTATTTTTTAACCAAATCTCCATTGGGTATTTTAGGCCCACCCATAGCCAGCCTAATATCATTCACTGTTTATAACTCAATACGATATTGGTTTTTGTGGTATAAATACAAGCTGCAGCCTTTCACTATAAAAACACTGTACACTATCCTGCTCGCCATTGGAAGTTACGGCGCCTGCTATTTTTTAATGAATGCCCACACAGGTTTTTGGTGGATGGTGCTCAGAAGTACATTGTTCATTTCACTGTTTGGTTACGGTGTTGTTCGCATGCAATTATCAAAAGATGTAATCCCCATCTGGAACTCCATTCAAAAGAAAATAGGAATAAAAAAGGAGAGGTAAGTAGTAATTGATTCTTTATTTTTTTAGGAACAAGCATTGGTTTTTCATGGCAACACCGTTGTAAATATAATTTTGTTACAATGGCTTTTTAGTAAAAAGCTATTATAATCTCCCTTTTATAGTATATCAAAAATCATTTTTAATGAACGGCTCTCACATTATACGGAACAAAAAAGAGAATGATTTTTTTGCCTTTCAACTATTTAACAATCCTTCCTCCGCCAATAAACTTTCTGCTGTAATACTCATCTGTTAATTTACTGATGGTAACGCCGCTGTTTGTGCTGCTATGCACAAAACAATCATTACCGAGATACATACCAACATGACTTACACTTCTCTTTGTTTTAAAGAAAACAAGGTCTCCTTCCTGCAGATTTTCTTTGTCAATTTTAATGCAAAACTTGTACTGCTCTTTGGCTGTTCTTGGTAAAGCATTGTTATAAACAGCAGAAAATAACTGACCGGTAAACGCACTGCAATCAATGCCGGCTTTATTGCTGCCACCATAATAGTATGGTGTTCCCCACCATTCATCTATAAAATTATACAGCGAAAAATTAGTAATATTTTCAACTTCCAGATCCATCAACATACCATACTTAAATTGCAATGCACTACATTTTTCAATGCTGGCAACTGAAATTAGGTTGGTTGAATTATTTTTTAAATCAGCAGAAA
>JAYTTM010000595.1:0-20652 GCA_043745055.1 Chitinophagaceae bacterium
GCATCCAACCATAGTTCCTTTTTAATCTGTACAGTGCCGGCTTATGCCTATATATTTTATTATGCTGTAAAAGGATATGCTGCAGGTAAATCAAAAACAATTTAATGCTGAAATTTTGAAACAGTATTAGTACATTAATATCAAATAAAGCTTTTAATAAAGTTTAATTCTGGTCGAATAATTTTTCGTTTAATTCTGAATATAATCAGCTTCCTTTTCCTGGCAGGAATGGAAATGCAGATTTGTATCTTGCAGGTTCAAATGTGGAAATAGGCTTTAGCTCAAAAGTGCTCTCAACTACCTTCCTGCAATACTATACCCATCAAAACAATTTTAACGTCAACAGCTATTTTCAAATACGCTTTTAACCAATGAGTGATAGCTATTTAGTTTACACAGATAACTATTTTACAGACTTACTCATTAAAAATAAAAATCGTGGTTTGATATTAAAAATGAATTGGTGGCTTAATTTGTAAATATCCTTTTGCTTTATTGTAAATGTTTTTTGTAGCTGCCAGGGCGAGATACTGCCAGCGGTTTGTACAGTGGCCTGTAGTACTTGCAGCAGAGGAGTTTTTATGAGGCCAGTTTAACTGTAACCAGAGTGATTCTTTGTATTTATTTTATCTCACCCTATTATTAATTTCTACATCAAATTGATTAACCTGAAAAAAAGTTGTTTCTTCAGGCAACGTTTTACGCTATATAGGCATTTATATTAGTAACCAGCCGGTTTTAAAAATTCATGAATTTAGAGCAACTCATTAAAGAAGCAAAGCAAGGGAGCAGTGCAGCAGAAAAATGCCTGTTTGATGAAATGGCTGATAGCATGCTGCTTGTGTGTTGCCGCTATGTTAAAAACAGGCAAGATGCGGAAGAAATTTTACTGGATGGCTTTTTCAGGTTCTTTAAAAATATGAGTTCCTTTCAGTTTCAACATGATGCAGCTTTGTATAATTGGATAAAGAAAATAATGATCAATCAATGTTTAATGTTTTTAAGAAAAAAGAATTCATTCAGCATGGTAACCGAAAAGGAAGCAGCTGATGTTGCCTTGCAGGAAGACGCCTTAAGTAATTTATCTGCGGACGAAATATTTTCATTGATCATACAATTGCCCGTTGGCTATCGCACTGTATTTAACCTGAGTGTGATGGAAGATATGGATCACAAAGAAATTGCTGCCTTACTTGGCATTGCAGAAGGCACTTCAAGATCGCAGTTAAGTAAAGCAAAATCAATGCTGCAACAAATGTTAACACAAAAAGGAGTTACTTATGAAAGAAACAAATACCGGTAAACCCTTTAACTGGAAACAATCAATAGAACAGCTTAACCAGCTGCCTGGCGAACCTGCTTATGACAAGAACGCAGCGTGGGATAAACTGCAACAGCGGTTGTATAAAAAGAAAAATATCAAAAAAATTATTTGGTATCGGCTGGCTGCAGCCTGCCTGCTGGCTGGCTTTATAGCGTGGGCTATTTTTTTTACTAAACAAGAGCGGGGTATCGTAGTAGTTGTTAACCAGCCTAAGAATAAAATAGAAACTGTTCAGCAACCCTCCATCATTAAAAATGAAAATAAAAATAATAGTATAACTGGTTTGTTAACAGACACAAATGCAACCATACATGTTACTGCAAAAAAAGATAACAAGATGATTGCTGCAACTGCGTCTATTACTGATATGGCAAAAGTAGAATTGACCAATCTTAACCAGCAGGAATTGCCTGTAACCGAAATAAAAATTGTACAGCCTTTAATTACTGATACTGCTGCAACCTCTGCTGCTACAGTATCTGCAAATAAGAAAAAATTAAAAGTGCTCCATATTAATGAACTGGGTTTGCCAATAGAGAAGGAAACATCTGTGGCTCAAAACCACCAGCTTCTTTTTCTGCAAAACAATCATTTAAATATCCGCAGTCTGGCAGGTAACCAATATCCTGACGGCAATAGTAACACAACTATTTTTTCCATCAAACTTAGTTCACCAAAATAAAATAACATGAAAAAAAGAATCCTTTTATGGGTGCTGATCATCAGCACTACGGCACCGCTTTGTGCACAAACAAGAAAATCGGATGCTGCTTTTGAAGTGCCGTCGAGTATTCTTTTCAACAGAAAGTTTTTCATCAGTCTGCAAAATGGTAACAGAATTCAGATAGAATTAACGGACATTACAGATCTTTCAAGCATCAGTAATATGGATTCTTTGTTACGTGTTTTTTTAAATGATATTTCAGCATTAAAAGATTCACTTAGTAACCCTCTTACTTCCAAACGCATCGATTATTTAACGGACGAATCTAACCGAAAAAAAATCCGCTTTCAGCAGTTTCAGCCAAAGGGCGCCAGCTTCTTTTTAAACGAGGGCGAACTTGCATCACTTAGAACAGAGCAGGATACCATCCACCTGATTGGTATTATTGCCACCCCGCCCATACCACAAGAAAAAATCAGCAAAAAAAATCCACGGTATTATCATATCATTTTCTACCTTAATGATTTTAATGAATTAAATACATTAATGAATGGAAAACTGAATACCAAAATGGCAACGTTACAGGCAAACACAAATGATAAATGGGTTGGAAATGCAGGCACTGGCTATTTATATCTCAAAAAGGATACGACTATTTCCGCCAGTCAGCGAAAAGGTTTTCAGAATGGGCCGGGAGATTATCTGAATCTTTATGCAACCGTAAATGTGCAGAATTATAAAAACTATTTTGTTCCTTCATTTAGCTTGGGCGGTAAATTGGTATTTGCCAACAGGGGCCGCTGGTACAAACGTGAAATAGGCCTTATGTGGGAACCCCATTTTATTTTTGCCAATGACAACAACAATAAATTACAAACCTACCGGAACGATTTTCTTACGCTGAATTATGGACAGGGCCCAGTAAAAGAATTTGACAGTAGAAAAGAAACTTCTTTGCAGGCGGTAGTTTCACTTGGTTACCTCATACGCCGGCAAGGGGAATATTTTCAAAAAAACACATTTCGCTTCGGTGCAGGAAAACTGCAGCTGTCAAAGACTTCCATTGAGCCGTCTTTATACTTTAATAATTTTTTTAAAGGAGTAACACCGGGTATAAGAATTACACAAAGTTTTTAGCAGCGGTAGAATTACTAAAGCAGCCTATTTGTCTTTGAATAGTAACTTTGAGTCAGCAATTAAAGTATCGAACAACGAATAATGAAAGTTGAAAAGACAGATTGTAAGCTTTAAAATAAATATTTGACTGAACGAGTTAAATTAAGTTATCAATTTCAATTGTTAATTATCAATTATTCAATTATCAACTATCAATTATCAATTAAATCACCATGATTCCATATTGGATGAGCAGAACAGCATTATTGCTTGGAGAAGAAAATATACTAAAACTTCAAAATAAAAATGTATTGGTAGTTGGGCTTGGTGGAGTAGGAGGGATATGTGCTGAAATGATTGCACGTGCCGGTGTGGGCAAAATGACCATTGTTGATGGAGATGTAGTGGACCTAAGCAATTGCAACCGACAAATTGCAGCACTACACAGCAATGCATCTATTTTTAAGGCACAGGTAATGGCGGAAAGAATCAGGGATATTAACCCGGCCATAGAATTACAGGTGCTGACTGATTTTTTAGAAACAGATAAAACAGTAACTGTTGTTGAAAATGGCCATTTTGATTATGCAGTTGATTGCATTGATACACTAACTCCTAAAGTATGGTTGATGAAAACCTGTATAGACCGGAATGTTCCTATTGTAAGTTCTTTAGGAGCAGGTGGCAGGGTAGATCCCAGCCAGATACAGGTGGCCGATATTGCTGATAGTTATAATTGCAAACTTGCCCGCTATGTTCGAAAAAGATTACATGCAGTAGGTATAACAACTGGCGTAAAAGTGGTATTTAGTCCCGAAAATATTGACCAGGGTAAAGTAGTGGTTACTAAAAAAGCTTACCCTAAAAAGTCAATTATAGGTACAGTCTCTTATATGCCTGCCATTGTTGGTTGTATTACAGCAAGTGTTGTTATCAGGGATCTTTATGAAAATTCTTAAGCCTTGTTAATCGGTGTTTTCATCAAACTGATTAAACTTTGCTGATGATAACGCAGCATGTTTTCGAATAGCACGTTTTGATAGTTGTATGGCAACAAAAAAAGAAGCCAATGCCCCGCACACATGCACCCAGCTATTGCCAACAAATAAAAAGAAATCGAATGTGCCATGAAAAAATACTGGCCAAAAAATTGCCAGCAACATATACCAGCTTCTTTTACCGCTGTTAAATTTAGCTAAACCTAAAAAATACCCCATCAATACTGCAAATGTTGCATGAGCAGGCACAGATAAAAACATCCGCATAATTCCCGTGGCAAAACCATGCTGATAAACGTAACCAATATTTTCCAAAGTGGCAAAACCCATCCCTACCATCACTGCATATACAATACCATCAAAAGGATCGTTAAATGCTTTTTTACGATATGCATAAAAACGTATCATTACAAATTTACTAAGCTCCTCACTTAAAGCCACTACAGCAAAGGTAAAAAAAGCTATTTGCTGATAGCTTTTACCAGCAAGGCTTTCGAGGCTTATACCCGATTGAATTTGTATGATTACAGCAGGTATTGTACTCAGCATACCCAATAAAAAACTTATCAGTAGCAGCCAGATCGGTTCTTTCTCCTGCTTATCTTTTAAATAAACAAAAAGACAGATGGCAATGCCGGGTGCTATTGATAGTGCCAATAATTTCATAACAGTATTTTTGTATTACTTTTGAAAGTAGAAGCAAATTTTCTTTTTACCAAAATAATTCCCTTTGCAAGGGTACATTGAATGAGTTATAACTACCTGCCATTAGATAAAACCCCTACCAATTTTCAACAAATAAAAAATTTATTGGCGTACAATCAATTGGTGTCAATCACCTTTGATGCACATCACCGCATTACGGAATGCAGGGCATACCTTGATAAAAAAATTGAAGGCGGAGAAGCCTTGTATTATGGTATCAATACAGGTTTTGGATACCTGCAAAATGTTCATATAGATAAAGATCAGTTACAACAATTACAAGTAAATTTAATTGAATCTCATGCCTGTGGATTAGGTGAAGAAGTGCCGGGAGATATTGTAAAGCTTATGATAATGCTCAAGATAAAATCATTGAGTTATGGTCATTCGGGCATTGATATTGAAACTGTAAAGCGGTTGATGGAGATGCATAACAACAATGTATTACCGGTTGTTTTTACGCAAGGTTCATTGGGCGCCTCCGGCGATTTAGCTCCATTAAGCCATTTAAGTTTGCCCTTGCTAGGGCTGGGCGAAGTAAACTATGCAGGTACAAAAATGCCTGCGGCAGATGCATTGCAATTATTTGGCTGGTTGCCGCTCCAGTTGAAAAGTAAAGAGGGACTTGCATTAATAAATGGCACCCAATTTATGAGTGCTTATGGTTTACACAATCTTGTACAAGCTGACAGATTGTTGAAATGGGCCGATTTGATTGCTGCTATTTCTTACGATGCGTTTGATTGTGTGGCAGAACCATTGCATGAAAAAATACATTCCATCCGCCCACATAAAGGGCAGGTGGATACTGCGGCCCAATTGAGAAAATACCTGGCGGGTAGCCAGATAGCCGGCCAAATTAAGGAACAGGTTCAGGACCCCTATTCATTTCGCTGCATTCCACAGGTACATGGCGCCAGCAAAGATGTATTTAATTACGTGCTGGATGTTTTTATTAAAGAAATTAATTCGGTTACCGATAATCCCAATATTTTTCCTGCAGATGATTTGATTGTAAGTGGTGGCAATTTTCACGGACAGCCATTGGCCATGTCGCTTGATTTTTTAGCCATTGCTATGAGTGAGATTGCTAATATTTCGGAGCGACGAACCTACCAGCTTATCAGTGGCCAGCATGGGCTGCCTATGTTCCTGGTGCAGAATCCAGGCTTGCATTCCGGGTTAATGATACCTCAATACACCGCTGCCGGTATTGTTAGCGAAAACAAACAGCTATGCACACCGGCAAGCGTGGATTCAATTTCATCCAGCAATAACCAGGAAGATCATGTAAGTATGGGTGCAAACGCTGCAACCAAATGCAAGCGGGTGATTGAAAACGTAGAGAAGGTGTTGGCTATAGAATTAATAACGGCAGTACAGGCGCTCCACTTCAGGCGGCCTTTAAAAAGTTCACTGGTTATTGAGGAAATTGTAGCGGCTTTTCAGCAGCAAGTTCCCTTTAATGATGCCGATCGTATCCTGCACTATGACATGGTAAAAGCCATTCATTTTATTAAAAGCTATCTGTTGTAATATTTTAATTACGGTACGCAATTAGTAGCAAAGAGGCGTAGCCCTGCCTACCGGAAATGCAGACCTACAGCTCTCAGATAGCCGGTTTCTTAAAGCTCATTGGATTTAAATCTCCTGCTTGAGGCTGGATTACAAGACAGAAACGAGCTACGGCTCTACAGTTTTCTTTTAATGGAGTTGCTCCTAATTGCCGATAGTTATTTTTTTTTCTTTATCCCTTTTCAGTTTTTAAAACCGATGTATTCTTTTGTCCAAAAAATTAGTTGCAGGCTTTTTATATTCGGGATGTACACAATAATTCTTTTCAGCTTTTTTAATAACAGCAACTACAGGCTTTTAATTTCCTGATTTACAGGATACGTGTAATAAAAATTCCTATATACTTTAGGTAGTAAAAAAACCACAATGGGTAGTTGATTTTTTATTTCCCTGCTGGGGGATTACAATTTTAGGAATTGATTTTGATTTAGAATTTTGGTGACAAAAACTTTACCTCTATTGTGTTCTGCAGTTTTTTTTTAAAATAAAAAAGTACTTTCCAAAAAGATATTCCTTCTTTTAAATCTTCCTTTTTTTCTCCCAATTCTTCATTGAAGACCAAAGCTCGAATTTAAATGCTGAATTATTGTATTTGTATTATAATAAATACCCTGTTTTGCCGTTTTTATAAGGTATCCTCCACGAAAACGGTAGCAGCAAATACCGAAACTACTATTCACATAGATATAAAAAGGTCTACGTAGCTATCAATGCAAGCAATGTCAACGCATTTATTTAAATGGCTGTATTATATAAAAATGCATCAAATGCAGCCATTACGGATATACAATAGAATTTTACGGTACCAATATGAAACCAATTTTAAACCAAAAAAACTACTTCTTAAACTACCTGCTTACCGGCATCTTAATTGCCTGCAGCAGTTGGGCATTAAGTCAGCCAATGGCAAGTTTTTCGGTTAATCAGGTAAGTGGCTGTTCTCCAATACTGGTAAATTTTTCTGATCAATCAACCGGTAACCCTACCGAATGGAAATGGGATCTTGGTAATGGAACTTTCTCCAATTTACAAAATCCGTCAGCTACTTATTTTACACCTGGTTTTTACACCATTAAATTATTTGTGAAGGCTGGAAATAACCAGGACTCTGCAGTTAAAATAAATTTAATCCATGTTTTTGAACAACCCGTTGTAAAGTTTAGTACAGTAAATAATTCGGGCTGCAATCCATTTACTGCGGTTTTTTTAGATGAAAGTACCGGTAATAGCAGCAATACTGATACAAGACTTTGGGATTTTGGAGACGGTGTTTTATCATCTGAGGAGCGGCCCTCGCATACCTATACCTACATTGGCAATTACAATGTTACACTTAAGGTTAGTAATAACAGTGGCTGTATAGCTACCTTAACTAAGACAGATTATATTAAAAACAACGGCACTACAGCCGGATTTACTAATAATGTATTTGCAACTTGTGTACCTAACAAAATAGTTTTTCAAAACAAAGTGGTTAATAATGGAACTTTCACCAGCCAATGGGATTTTGGTGATAGTACCAGTTCAACGTTGAACAACCCTACCCACACTTATGCTTTGGGTGGAAACTTTACAGTAAAACAATTTATCCGCAGCCAATATGGTTGTATAGATTCTGTAGTAAAAAATTTGAAGGTTATAAATCCTATTAGTGCTTTTTTTTCAGCTGATGTACTTGAAGGATGCCGGCCACCCTTAAAAGTAACTTTTACTAACCAGGTTTTAAGTGGCAATAATTATTGGTGGACTTTTGGTGATATTACAATCTCTTCTGCTGCCAACCCTGTTCACCAGTATTCCGATACCGGAAACTTTACCGTAAAACTAATAGTTAGAAACAGTAATGGCTGTGTTGATTCCTTAAAAAGAATTGGCTATATAAAAATTCACAAACCATTTTTATATTTTAATAATTTGCCCGATAGCGGGTGCCTGGCTTTTACAAAATCATTAAAGGCCTTAGTAAATTCCGTTGAAGTTGTAACCAACTATAAATGGGATTTTGGTGATGGAACAACCAGTTCAGAAGTTTTACCCACCCACACTTTCAGCAATTCTGGTTATTATAAAATTTCTTTAATTGGTACTACAGCAACTGGCTGCAGCGATACTGCAATACTACCCAAGGCCATTAAAGTAAATACACCACCCCATGCTGCGTTTTCTGCCGGTGTAAATATTAGTTGCGCAAGCACGCCTATTGCCTTCACCAATCTTTCTACTGGCGGAGCAACCACCTGGATATGGGATTTTGGAGACAATACCCTTGGCTATGAGTTTCAGCCCATTCATATATATAAAGATACCGGCTGGATGGCTGTACAATTAATTGCAATGAATGGCGGATGTGCCGATACTGCCAGGTATGTGAAATATATTTATATTCAACCGGTGGTTGCAAGATTTAATTTCAACATGAATTGTGCAACCCCATTAGTAAGGTTTTTTAAAAACTATTCTTTAGGCGCTACAAGCTGTTTTTGGGATTTTGGTGACGGCACCACTTCCACAGAAAAAGATCCGGTACACACATTTCCTGCCCAGGGAATGTATACAGTAAAACTGAAAGCCTGGAACGACTCTACCGGTTGTGAATATTCATTAATTAAATCGGTACGGGTACTAAATATTAAAGCCGTTTTTGTTGCTTCAGATACCGTTGTTTGTAAAGGCAGTATAATAAATTTTACTACCGGGTTAAACAACCTCGATGTGGCAAGATTTTACTGGAGCTATGGAGACGGTGTTATTAACAATACAAGAAATAATAATACTGCTTATATTTATCCCGTAAGTGGTGATTATACCGTAAGACTAATTACGCTTGATTATTTAAACTGCCGGGATACACTGGTAAAAACAAGGTACATAAATGTAAATGGTCCAAAAGCTTTGTTTGGCTCTGCAACACCCATCACCTGCATAAATTCTGCAACAGTTTTTTCTGATAGTTCTTTACCAACTGTAGCACAACCAATTAAAAACTGGATATGGAATTATGGAGATGGAAAAAGGGATACCGTTGCTGCGCCACCATTTCAGCATACTTATGCTAACGAAGGCAGTTATGTGGTTTCCTTAAAAATAATTGATAGTAAAGGTTGTACAGATACTTTTAAAATGGCTAAGTCAGTTCAAATAAATAGAGTCATCGCAAGGTTTTATGTACTGGATACGATAGCCTGTCCGGATTTCCCAGTCAGGTTTATATTGCCTTATTCAACACCAGGAATTTCCTATCGCTGGGATTTTGGTGATGGTACCACCTCATCACTACAATTTCCTAATCACAGTTATAGTAAAGAAGGTATTTATACAGTTAAAGTAAAGGTTGTTGACAAGTACGGTTGTGAAGATTCCAGCACAATGGTAAATGTGGCAAGAATTGTAAAAACGGTAGCTCGGTTTGCTATGAGTGATTCTTTTAAAACCTGTCCGCCATTGCTGATTCAATTTACCAACCAATCAATAAATTCGGTCGGCGAGTTTTGGGACTTTGGGGATAGCACAGCCACCGATGTTCATAACCCTTCCCATTTTTATACTTACCCCGGTGTTTATACAATTACATTGTTTGCCAAAGGGCCTGGTGGATGTGTCAATAAAACCCAGAAGCAAATAGTGGTAAAAGGACCACAGGGATATATTAAGTACGTTCCCTTAAGTTTATGTAAGCCTTACCAGGTAAATTTTGTTGCACACGCTACCAATGCAGTTTCTTATGTATGGGATTTTAATGATGGTGTTACAATTAATAGCATTGATACCAATATCATCCATATTTACAAGGATTCTGGGCAGTTTATTCCTAAGATAATATTGGTAGATGATATAGGTTGCAAAGTGCCGGTTACCGGTAAAGATACTCTTACCAATATTTTCGCCAATACGGCCTTCAATTTTACAGATAAAGTAGTTTGCGATCAGGGTAATGTTTCTTTTATTAATACCACCGTCAGCAACGATTTATTGGTAAATTATAAATGGGATTTTGGAGATAACAGCAGCGCTGCCGAACAGAATCCTGTTCATAAATATACTTCAACAGGTATATATTATCCTTCCTTATCGGTAACTACCATCAATGGATGCAAGGCAAATTATAAATCACCTGTGCCGGTAAAAGTTGTTCAATCACCAGGTATAAATATATTATCAAGTAGTAATGGTTGTGTTCCCTTAACAACCACCTTTAAGGTTATACAATCTAATGCAGATACATCTGCCTTGCAATGGAAATGGATAATGGGAGACAACAGTATTGTTGAAATGCAAAATCCGCCTCAGCAACTTTACAATACAGCAGGTATTTATACTTTAAGCCTTACCGCCACCAGCACTACCGGTTGTTCAAAAACAATTACACATGTTATTGAGGCTTACGCTTTGCCTGCATTGCAGGTTACAAAAGACAGTTTTATTTGTAAAGGACAAAATATAAAGTTACAGGCTAACGGTGCAGTTAGTTATAACTGGAGTCCTTCAATCGGGTTAAGCAGCACCAATATTGCAACCCCAATTGCATCACCACTAACAAGTACACAATACATTGTAACGGGAACATCCCCAAAGGGATGCATTGGCAAGCAGACAGTTTCAGTAAATGTTAAGCAACCTTTTGCTATGACTTACAGCCGGCCAGCTATATTATGCGCCGGCCAGGGTAAACGCATAGAGGCCAATGGTGCAGGCACTTACCAATGGTCGCCTGCCAAAGGCTTAAGTAATACAACTGCAGCTGCGCCTACAGCACAGCCAGATACTACCACTAATTACAGAGTAATTGGTACCGATGACAAGGGCTGCTTTAAAGATACCGGATTTATAAAATTGACCGTTTACCCAATACCATTGGTAAATGCAGGTGTGGATAAAACAATAAATGTTGGAAGACCTATAGATCTGGATGCAATAGTTTCTAATGATGTAACATCGGTTAACTGGACGCCAACCGGAGATATATTTCGTAACAGCAGGGATGGTATAACCGTAAAGCCAACACAAAATACAGAGTACACTGTGGAAGTTAAAAATGCCGGTGGTTGTGCAGCAAGAGACAGGGTTAATGTATTTGTAATTTGTAATGGCAATAATATATTTGTCCCTAACCTTTTTTCACCCAATGATGACGGGGTCAATGATATATTTTATCCAAGAGGTACAGGTGTATTTAAAATAAAAACAATAAGGATATTTAACAGGTGGGGAGAAGCAGTATTTGAAAAAAGTAGTTTTAATTCCAATGATGCAACTGCCGGCTGGGATGGTAAGTACAAAGGAAATAAATTGAATGCAGATGTTTACGTTTATATAATGGAATTTATTTGTGATAACAACAGTATACTTTCCTTTAAAGGCAATGTAACGCTGGTTAGATAAACAAGAAAATTTATTGAAAAAGCTGGTATTTTAAGAATGGTATTCATGATATAAAGTTTGCAACTCCGAAAAATTTTTTACCCCAAGTTTTTCAAAAATTTTATTTTTATACAACCCAACCGTAGAATACTTTATGTTCAATATTTTGCTTGCTTCTGCAACTTGCTCACCTGCTAAAAACAAGGTAACTATTTCAAATTCTTTTGGGTTTAATTTATCAAAGGGGCTCTTGCTTTCAGCCGATGCTAACTCATCAGCCAATTGATTTTGTAACTGTTCGCTTATATACCGCTTATTATCTAAAACAACTGCAATAGCATTTTTAACTTCATCCAATGAAGCAGCTTTAGATACAAAGCCTTTAGCACCTGCTTTTAAAAAGCGCCTGGCAAAAAGCCGCTCAGCACTCATGGAAAATATAAGTACTTTAATTGCAGGAAATTTAATGGTGATATATTCAAGCAGCCCAAATGTGTCTGTGTTGGGCATTTGTATGTCCATCAAAACTAAATCGTAATAATTTTTTTTTAATAAAGCAGTAGCGCTGTCACCATCTTCAGCTTCATGTATTACAACGGGGTGGTATATTTTAGATAGCAAAAGATTAATTCCTGTACGTACAATTTCATGGTCATCAATCAATAAAAACTGCAACATATTTTTATCTGATATCGGCATATTGAAAACTGAAAATGAATTTAAAGTATATATTGAATATGAAAGTAAACAATAAAAGGTAATCTCACTTAACCAATTAATATTTTTTACTATGGAAAAAATAGCAAATAAAAATAGTTTTTCCCAACACAAAAAAAGTAAATTTCAATGAGTCCATCTAAATAGGTTTCTATTTGCTGCCTTTCCCAAAAAAGGATACCTTACAAAAATCCTGAGAGAATAATTGTTTAAAATGTATGAATAAAAGTAAAGTAATTGCTTCAAATCCAATTAGAAAAATACTAAACAATCACCCGTCGATTGATTCAAAACAGGCAGAACATTTGGCAATTGAATCGGCAAAAGCTAGCACTATTAACAGCAATAATATTGAAGTAAATAATTTGCAGGCAACCGTACAAATGCTACTTCAAAAAGTAGCAATCCAACAGAATTTAATTAATAACCTTACAGCAAATACAACACTTCCAATTTGCCTTGTAAATGCCAGGGGCGATATAAAAGAATCTAATCCAAATACCGCATCGCTTTTTTCAATTGATACAGAGACATTAATTTCAACTTCTATAGTTGATTATATTTCATACGATCAAAGAGATAAATTCAATGCATGGTTTATGCAGTTGTTTATCACTCCCTCATCAACTCCAATTGATACATTCATAATACTTGCTAATGGGGATTCAATTGCTGTAAAAATAAATGCAATAATTACTGATGAAAATAGTAGGTCTTCTGCCACATTATTTTTTATTGTAAGTGATACAGCTAAAACAGCAATACAAAACGAAAGTGAAGCAAAATATAAAACGCTTATCGATCAATCTTTTGATGGGGTACTTCATTATAAACCCGATGGTGCCATTTTAGAATTTAATGATAAGGCACATAATTACCTTGGTTATACAAGGCAGGAGTTTATGCAGCTTTCATTAACAGATTTGTTTTTTACGGAAGACATGCTATTACAACCAATCAATTTTGCTGTACTAAAACAGGGCAAATCGTTTATAGATTTTAGAAGGCTTAAAAGGAAAGATGGCAGTGCTATTAAAATGGAGCTTAACTCAAGCAAATTACCAGATGAATCTATAATAGTATTTGGCAGGGATATTACCGAACGGAAAAAAGCCGCTGAGGAATTATCCGCAAGGGAAAAATATTTCCGTACGTTAATTGAGTACAGTGCAGCTGCCATCGTATTATTTGAGGAAGATGGTACATTTATTTACCAAAGTCCTGCAATAGAAAAAATTGTTGGTTACAAGATTGAAGAAGATGTACGATCTAATTTATTTAGTTTCCTGCATCCGGACGACGCTAAAACTTTCGAAAAAATACAGGCTGATCTTTTATTGCATCCTGGTAAAACTTCGAGCGGGGAGGTTAGAGTAAGGCACAATAACGGTAACTATATATGGATTGGAGGCTCTGTTACAAATTTACTTGAACAGGAGAATGTTCATGCATTTATTGCCAATTATTACGACATAACCGATAGTAAAATGGCTGCAGAAAAGCTATTGACTGAGCGGAGTTTGTTGAGAACTTTGATAGACAATATGCCCGAGCCCATCTATGTAAAAGATATGGAGGGAAAAAAAATTATCGCCAATAAAGAAGACCAGATTTATATGGGTGTTAATTCCGAAAGGGATGTTATCGGGAAAACTGATTTGGAACTATATCCAGGCAGTGTTGGGCTAGCCGGTCATCAGTACGATATGGATGTAATGCAAAAAGGCATACCTGTTTACAATAACGAAATACAGTTTGTAGATACCAATGGCACACACCGTTGGTTGATGATTTCTAAAATTCCGCTTCGAAATAATACAGGAGGCATTATAGGTTTGTTGGGGATAGGACGAGATATCAGCACCCAAAAACAAACCGAAAATGAATTGTTGATAAGCAACGAGCGGTACCAATATGTAACCAAAGCAACATTTGATGCAGTGTGGGATTGGGATATTACAAACAATAAGGTTTTTAGGGGCGAGGGCTTTGAAACCTTGTTTCGATATGATTTAAAAAAGCTAAACGGTTATATTGGAGAATGGGATTTATTGCTCCATCCCGATGATTTTGAAAGAGTAACAGGGTCATTTATAAAAGCAATTAACGATGGAAGTGTAAACTGGAACGATGCTTATCAATATAGGAAAGCAAATGGCGATTTTGCCTTTGTACAGGATAAGGCTATCATTATACGGGATGAAACCGGAGTAGCAATCAGGATGGTTGGTGCCATGCAAGACGTTACAGAACAAAAGCAGGAAGAAGAAAAAATAAGGCTACTAAATGAAGCTTTAGCAGAAAAAGCAGCAGCTTTAACCGATTCAAACAACGATCTGGAGAAATTTGCTTACGTAGCTTCTCATGATTTGCAGGAGCCACTTCGGATGGTTACCGGATTTTTGAAATTACTGGAAAATAAATACAAATCAGTATTGGATGAAACCGCCAATAAATACATCCACTATGCAGTAGATGGGGCAGATAGAATGAAGAGTTTAATAAAAGATCTTTTAGAGTATTCCAGGGTATCTACATCACAAGATTTAACAAGTGAGACAGATATGAACAAGATAGTTGCTGAAGTATTACAGGTATTTGCTTTAAATATAAATCAGCTAAATGCTGATGTAACTGTAGGGCCACTTCCTGTGTTGACCAGCAGCATATCAATTCGCTTGTTTCAATTAATGCAGAATCTTATTGGCAATGCATTAAAATATCATAGCACGGCTGCCCCGGAAATAAGCATCGAAGCAATCGAGCAATACGATCATTGGCTGTTTTCAGTTCGTGATAATGGTATTGGTATTGATCCTTTTTATGCAGAAAAGATATTTATTATTTTTCAACGCCTGCATAGTAAAGATGAATTTAACGGCACAGGTATCGGGCTTTCAATATGCAAAAAAATTGTGGAAATGCATGGAGGTAAAATTTGGACGGCTCCCAATTTGCCTTCCGGTAGTATTTTTTATTTTACTATAAGAAAAACAAATTAATACCTTTGGTTAAATCCAAATCTATCATGACTAAAAAGGCATTACATATTTTATTGGTAGAAGATAATAAGGGAGATGTTATTTTAACCCTCGATGTTTTTCAGGACTTATTGATGAATAATTTCGTATCAGTAGTTGAAGATGGAGAGCAGGCAATACAATACCTTGAAAATAAGGATAAGTTTGCCGATGCAATACTGCCCGATTTAATATTGCTCGACATCAATATGCCCAAGATTGACGGAAAAGAAGTATTAAAATATATTCAACATCAACCCCACCTGCAACATATTCATGTAATAATGCTTACAACGTCTGCATCACCCAATGATTTGGAAGATTGTAATAAAGCGAAAGCTGATTATTATATCATAAAACCTTTGGATTCAGAGAACTTTTTAAATGCCATCAGGGCCTTAAAAATTTTACGTTTTTCATTAACCCAGCCATCCAAATAATTTTTATGTTTTCAAATTTAGCTTTAAATATTTTAGTGATAGAAGATAATACCGGCGATTTTATACTGGTAGAAACTTATTTAAAAGAATTGATACCAGCTGCGATTATTACTCAAAATAAATATGTAGCAGAGGCGGATGCCAGTTTAAAAACTACACAATACGATCTTATTTTTTTAGATCTCACACTTCCTGATAGCGAAGGCAGTAATAGTGTTGAAAATGTTACAAACCTTGCAGCAGATACACCGGTTATAGTACTCACCGGACTTAATGATAAACAAGTGGGTATAGAAAGTTTAAAGTTGGGCGCAATGGATTATCTGGTAAAATACGAAGTAAACCAGGCCACACTTTTAAAAAGTATTGTCTATAGCATTGAAAGAAAGAAAAGTAGCAAAAACCAAAGGTTGTCCGAAGAAAAATACAGATATCTGTTTAATAAAAATCCTGAGAGTATTTTTATTTGGGATGCAACAAGCTATAACATACTTGATGTAAATGAAACGGCCATAAACAGGTATGGGTATAACAGGGATGAGTTTTTAAAAATGAATCTCCAATATTTGCTTCCTGAAAGAAAAAATGCTTCAACTCAGCAAGCGCAATTGAAGGAATTATTGGAGGCAGGAAATAGCAACAATGATAGCACCTGGCTTCAGCGTAAAAAAAATGGAGCTATTTTGTATACACGTTTTTCACTGCATTATATTGACTATGATAATCAGCAAGTCATATTGGCGATGGGAAGCGATGTTACAGAAAAGGTTATGCTGGAAAAGCAACTTGCAACCGAACAACAAATAAAGCAACAGGAAATAACAGCAGCAGTAATAACAGCACAGGAAAATGAACGGACCGAACTGGCAAAAGAACTGCATGACAACATCAACCAGCTACTAACTACATCAAGGCTGTATATTGAATATGCAATAGCAGAAGAGTCTTTAAGGGATCGGTTGCTGGTGGATAGTAAAAATTATATTATAACTGCAATTACAGAAATTCGCAAACTTTCCAAAACCCTGTTGCCGCCTTCTTTAGGTGAAATAGGTTTACAAGATGCATTAAATGACCTGGTGGAAAGTGTTCAGAAAATTAACAGGATTAATATTATACTGGAGTGGAATAATTATGTTGAAAATATCCCATCTGAAAATCTTAAATTATCCATTTACAGAATTGTTCAGGAAAGTATAAACAATACGATTAAGCATGCTAATGCCGCTAATGTTTATATAAATATCTCCCAAACAAACGATAAAATTAAGCTGACTTTTAAAGATGATGGAATTGGGTTTAACATCAATCAAAAAAAAGATGGAGTGGGGTTACAAAATATTGCAACCCGGGCACAGTTGCATAATGGTAATATAGAATTGATTACTTTACCAGGTAAAGGTTGTAGCCTGGTCATTGATTTTCCTGTTTAGTTTTGCTGGTATCAAGTTTGAGATTTAAACGTAAGTTTTGTACGATTTAAAAACAGGTAGCAAATATATGTTGGTGTGTATAAAAATCAATAGCAGTGTATGTGTAAAACCTATACTGATGAAATAAAATCTGCGAAAAAAAAATAACAACAGTAAAACACAGCTAATCCATTTACCTTGTAAAGTTTTTAGGCCTGTAAGAATCTTACTACCCAAATTAGTATCAATAAACTATTTGTTCAAACTGTATTTTAACCCATCTTTACAGTACAAGTTTACAAAACCTGAAACCCGTTTAAAAATCCATTACTTCTGAAGCCTGTCATCAATCATTAATTTCATTGATGAACTATGAAGAACCTCCAATTTCGGAGGTTTTTTATTTAAGTTACCTTTTCTTACAAATGGTTTATTCAGTCGTGTTACCTTCTGTGTCGGCTTTTTTTCTATACAGGTTTAAGTGTACTTCCCATCCCTCCATGTTGTTGGTGAGTTCTACCTCCGCAGTAAAGTTTTTGTATTGTGGATCCGCAGCATTCAACTTAAGTGCGCTTACAGTAAAGCGAATATTTTCATCTGGCTTTTCTATCTCCCCTTCAAAACCAGCGGACTTTTTATCAATACCAATAATGCTGGTATGTTTAACCTGGCTAAATATATTTTTATAGGCTTTCAATGCCTCCTCATAACTTTCCCCTGCAAAAAGGGTTGCCTGCCAGCTTGCAGATTTATCCTGCAAAGAATTGTACCGGGTAATGGTACAGTGAAGGGCACCAGGCAAGCACACAGAAGAGTTGAAGATATTATTACCAACAGAGCCGGCAAGTTCTTTTTGTTGTATATTAACAAAATTGTTTTTGTAATCGAGTACTATTATTGACAATGTTTTACTGAAAGTTTCTGTAGGTTTTGAGGGGTTTATCAATTGGGCTTTACTAAAGAATGCAAGAGAACAAAAGAGGATAAGCAGGAATAGTTTTTTCATCGGTATAATTTTTACAATATTAATGCATGCAAGGCTATTTTACTTCAACAGGTATAAGAAATGATTCAAAAAAAAGTAAACGTTTTTTGCCAATCAACATTGTTGTTGATTTTGTTTTAATTCAGGTGAAGTAAATAAGTAAATGATATTTTTTGTTAAATAAATTTGTTCAAAAACTGCCATTGTATTTTGTTTGTTAACTATTGCTCAGCTATTAAATATCTTCCATACAATTGTTTAAAAAAGATTAATAAAATCAACCATACTTTTACAATACATAAATAATGAAACTAGCCTCCGTTAATGAAATAAAAGACGAGCTGTCACATCTTTCACAAAAAGATTTGTTAGCATTTTGTATGCGGCTGGTTAAGTTTAAAAAAGATAATAAGGAGTTGATGAACTACCTGCTTTTTCAATCGAATAACCAGGAACTATATCTTCAGCAAGTGAAAGAAGAAATCACTGAGCTGTTTAAGGAGATCAATTCTTCCAACCTGTATTTCGCTAAAAAAAGTTTGCGTAAAATTTTACGGATTACCAATAAATATATTAAACACACCGGCTCCGGACAGGTAGAAATTGAGTTATTAGTTCATTATTGCATTACCTTAAAATCGTGCGGTATTCCATTTAAAAAAAGCACTGCTTTAAATAATTTATACCTGGCTCAGGTAAAGAAAATTGAAAAAGCCCTAAGTAGCCTGCATGAAGATCTGCAATATGATTATTTAAAACTTGTACAGCAGTTGCATGTATAAAATCAATTCACTATTTTAATTTACTCCTGTCCTGTTTAAATTTTTCTATAACGCTAAAATACCTACAGGTTCAGGGTTCTAGCCCCTCACCTTTGGAGAGGTGTTGGGGTGAGGTGAAGCATACTTAATTGGGTTTTAGGCGCTTTATCGTACAACAATTATTTTAATTACCAATAAACAGTTGAATAGGTTTGCTAATGTTTTGATGGCTCAATCTAAATCACCAATCACAAGCTACTACAAATCATAAATCACAGATCACAAATCGCAAATCAAAAATCCTCATTACTTAATACTGGCTCCCTGCTCAATCCAGCACCTGATTAAATCCCTTTCCTGCGGTGTAATATTTGTTTTGTTGTTCTGTGGCATCGTCTTTGTAATTACAACCCGTTGCATTATTTTATCTTTCAGTTTTACAATGTCTTGTGGCGTATCGTAAACAACACCATTAGGCGGGGCAGTGTACACATCATCAGTTGGCCTGGATGAATGACAGGTAATACATCTTGCCGTAATAATAGCATTCACCTGGGTAAAACTCACCGAAGTAGCGCAGGCATTAGTATCTTTTTGCGGAGCTGTAATAAAACTGGCAGCAAGTAAAATAAGTACAGATACCGGTAGTACATATACATTGTACATACCTTTTTCCTTTAAGTTGAGGTAGTGTTTTACGCCAGCAGTTCCCAATGAAATAGCGGCTAAAACAGCCCAGGAATAGGCGTTGCCAAACGTACTGGGAAAGTGATTGCTGATCATAACAAACAAAACCGGTAAGGTGAAATAGTTATTATGAAGCGACCTCGTCAATGATTTTTTTCCCAGGGCAGCATCAAGTGGTTCGCCCAATTGGGCTGCCTTTACCATCGCTTTTTGTGAGGGGATAATTACGAAGAAAACATTGCCTACCATCAGCGAACCAAGCATGGCACCAAAGTGAATATATGCTGCTCTCGAACTATAGACATGGCTATAAAAAAAAGCAAATCCAACAGCCATTAAAAATCCAATCAACGTAAACAGCAATGGTTTTTTTATTAAAGGAGATTTACACAACAGGTCGTATAATAGCCAGGCTACCCCAAATGAACCAACACCAATAGCAATTGCAGCAGCTGAACTCATGTTAAGTACATTGGTGTCTATCAGCATGGCCTTTGCATTAAAATAATAAACAACAAATAACAAGCTGAACCCCGATATCCAGGTAAAGTATGCTTCATACTTAAACCAATGCAGGTTTTGTGGAATTACTTTGGGAGCTACTTTATATTTTTCCAAATAATAAAAACCACCACCATGCACTGCCCACAAGTTGCCAGCCAGTTCTTCTCTTACATTGTCGGTTCTGTTCAATGCATTCTCTAAAAAAACAAAATAAAAGGAAGCACCAATCCATGCTATGCCAAAGGTGATGTGCATTAACCTCACAATGATATTCAGCCATTCCATTATGTGCCCTTCCCATGGAGTGCCCTTTACCTGCAGCCAGGAAAATGCTACCAGCAATAGTATGATCAAAACAATAGAAGCATAAACAAAACCCTGTGAAA
>JAYTTM010000596.1:0-1485 GCA_043745055.1 Chitinophagaceae bacterium
GTATTCAATCCAGAACACAGTTTGTCTACTATTGTCTAATTCTTGACTAAAAACTTGCACGCCAATTCGTTTCGCTTTTTACTGTCTTCTACTACCACATGCTGTCATTCGGGGTCATTTTCGTAAAAATGCCTCAAGTTGTTCATTCGTATTTGAGAAGCTAGATACGTCACACACTTCAAAACGCAATAAAGTTTTGGTCCTTTTTGCAAGCATAACTCGTGATCGTATCGGGCCGACTTTGTGGGTGTAAAAGAAACAAGCGAAATAAATTATTTTGCAAGTTACCTTTTATCTGGCTTCGCAGCAGTCACAGCCCATTCAAGAGGGACTGACCGCAGCCACACCCGCCAAATTAAATTTCTTATTGGTTCTAAAACATGCTCTAACCCTTCCTATAATTTTTCGGGCCATGGCGACGATTGCCTTTTTAGCGCCGATTCGTTTTTTGAGATTTTCGTAAATTATTTTGAGTCCAGCATCAACCGTTACTGCGCGCCACGCGACTTCAACCAGAAGTGCTCTGATCCGCGACGGTCCTTGCCGAGAAATGTGGCCTCGTCGTACCTTCTCGCCTGACGAATATTCGCTAGGAGTTAAACCAGTGTATGAAAATAATTTTTTCTCGTTTTTAAACCGACTAAGATCACCTAGCTCATTTGCAAGAATACGTGCCGATATTAGACCAATTCCTGGTGTGCTTTCATAAATATCGTGAATCTTTTTCCCTTCTTCCGAAGTTGCCTGCTTTCGTAAAAGTTTGCGAAAATGTAGTAATTCCCTCGTAAAGTGGTCCCACTGATCTGTGTATGATTTGACGACGTCTTCAAGCTCGAATACACCCTTAACTTTTTCAGCTATTTGTTTCAAGTAGCGCCGAGATATTAGCCTGTTGTCGTCTATTTCTGAAAAACTATAGTACATTAAAAAAGATTTAATCTGCTGCGATGTTTGCGCACGCATGTCGACGACCTGCTGCCTTCTGCGGGTGATCTGGCGTTTAAATTCTTCTTTTTTTGAAGGAATAAAAATGGACTTGATCCTGCCACCTTTTAACTCCTCGGCAATCTTGAGTGAATCGCGCAAATCTGTCTTTACACGGTCGTTTACTGCTACGTGGATTGACGAGGCATTTACCACCGAACACTGGATACCTCGCACTTCTAGATAACGTTGTAAACCAAATCCAGAAAATCCGGCCTCGTAGGCGGCGTGAATTTTTTCAGCCTTGGAAAAACGTTTCAGCAAAATATCTGCTAATTTTACGGGATCTGCCTCCAAAGTTATTTTTAAAAGCACGGAAGATTCCGATATTGCGGTAACAGAATACGTTTTTTTATGAACATCCAAACCGACGAACACTGTTTTTCCTACCAAAGATGTGAGATCATTTTTCATAGATAAATCCTTTATTAAATTTTTACTTTCAATAGGATTTTCTCTTTATTGGCTGCCCCATTCACGGGGCAGCTATTTCCTACACAT
>JAYTTM010000597.1:0-1484 GCA_043745055.1 Chitinophagaceae bacterium
AAGATATTGATATACTGTTTTGCAAAAAAAGATTCCATCTGTGTAGGCGTATATCCGCCAAAAGGATGCGATATATAGATCACCGGAAGATCTAATTTCGGAAAAATATCAACCTTGATGGTCGTAACCGCTTTTATTCCAAAAAAGAATAATCCTGCAGCCAATACTAAGATGGAAATTGGTTTACGTAATGCAAATCGGATCAAGTTCATAATTATAAGAATTTATTAACGATTGATTTAATTTTTACAACTGAATTTCAAATAAACTAAAATCTCCTGCAGCAGCTACCCGAATTAATAATGCCTGCCACACATTATTATTAGCAATGTCTCTATCTGTTTCAGCCCTGGTTAATGAGTAAGAAGCTTGCGTTACATCCAATAAATTGGTCAGTCCGTTTTTAAAAAGAACTGAACGCTGCATATAGGCATCTGTTGCCGCTTTCACTTGTTGCGGTGCTTCATAGTAATTAGCAAGTGCATTTTTGATTTTGGTATTGGATAGCTGGAACTGCGCTTTTATTTGCTGATCAACCAATTGATACTCTTCCTGCAACCCTTTACTGATCATATTCTGCGCCTTCACCTGTTGCGAAATCCGGTAAGGTTGTGTGATATTCCAGGTGACGCTGACGCCTAATAAATAATTGCTGCGCGAAGGGGTAATACCTTTCCAATAATTTTTATCAAAATTTGTTGGATTAATACCGTAATCGCTATTAAAACCAGAGCCTCTTCCCTGAACCACCCCAACTAAGGTAAAGGCGGGATAAGAGGACGTTTTAAATAAGCGGGATTGTTGATCACTCAAATCAATTCTACTCTTATAAAACTGTAATAAGGGATGATTTAAAGTAACAATGGAATCCTGAAGGATGGAGGGCAATCTGGAAATAAAAAAACTGTCCAGCATATATTCCTGCGATGGAATTCCCAGGAGTTGTGACAATTGATTCGATAATTCCTGTTCAAAATCTGTTGCCTTTGTTAGCAATATCTTAGCTGCTGAGTAATCAGCAGTTGCCTGTGATGAATCCACGCCGGGTATTAAACCATTCAGCACCCTCACAATAACTATATTTCTAAATGTATAAGCACGCTCCAGGTTCTTCCTGTAAGAATTGGTTAACTGTTTTGCCGCCAATAAATTCAAATAAGCGGAAGTGGTTCTGATTTTATGTTGAAATATTTCCTGCTGCAAGTCTTTGTCGTCTTTAACCGATATGGCAGCAGCTGTTTTTACTTTTTCTTTCGCTTTGCCAAATGCAAAAAAGTCCCAATTAATATTAGCCAGATAGAGAGCGCCAAAAGCAGCATTATTATTTTGCTGGTTAAATACCGGGCCGCCAGAAGCAATACCCAAGCCACTCAAACCATATAGTGGCCCAGTCTGACCATTTACGGTGCCAAAAGCCTGTTGTGCTCCAAAATTTATGTTAGGAAGTTGCTCTCTTTTTGTTTGTTCAATCGAAATTTTTGAAG
>JAYTTM010000598.1:0-1484 GCA_043745055.1 Chitinophagaceae bacterium
TATCTTTGGCTGTAGCTAGCTATCAGCTTCGGTTTGGGCAGGACAAGCATCGCTGGGCTTTTGTTTGTTATCTTTTACTTTTATAACTTTATTCATCAGCGGTTGGGGGCGGACACAGCAATGAATTCCCTGCCTGCAGCAATACCCGAACGTTATAGGCAACCAAAAACGAAATCCGTTTTCAATTAATGGCAGACAAAATTCATAGTCTCTAATCGTAGGTTACATTTTTTAGGTTGACACATATTTTTTGACAAATTAATTTTATTAAATGGAGTTATTTCAATCATGGGCTGACACAGTTTTAATGTTCATTTTAGCTGTGGCATATAGTGTAACATATATTGTACAGCGGACAACAATAAAAAAATTGCAAGACCAAATTAATGCAATTGAGAAAACCAATAATGCTGCAAAAGTTCTTACCGACATACAATCATCACACATTGACACATATAAAAAATATGTGGACATAAATGAAATTGAACAGTACGCAAAAATTAGAGCTACTAATTTGGTTGCGGAGATGATTAAAAAAGATTCTGTTTTTATGAAAAGCATTGAGAATAATACTGACAAGTTTATAAACAAAGAACTGCTTGACAATAATATTGAGCATATTCGGTTTTTAAAATTTACATTAACAAACATTCTTAAATTCGATTTAGAAACTCAAAAGAAAATTATTAAGAAACAATTTCCAAGTGGCGAAGACCTTATTCTGCACTTGTATGACAAAATTTAACACACAACTGGTATTCAAAAAAGCCAGTACTAATTGACACATCTTTATGCTTTTTATATTCTTCTTCAGACAAAACGGGGCCTCCTTTAAGTTCACCGTATGTAATATCAAAAAGTATTTCAAGCAGTTCTATTTTATCCAACGTTATTTTGGTGGACACCGGACATTGGCTGCCTATAACAAAGGTATTGCTGCAAGGCTGGCTGGACGTTGGAACTTCGGCTGCATCGCTTTGTTGTGCAGCGGTTTCGGCGGACGTAATTCTATTTTTCATTTGTTGTAAATTTTAGCTTTTTATTATTAATTTAGCTTCAGTTCCGGGCATGACCAGCAACGAATGCCAGCCCTGACAGCAATACCCAATCGTTAACTGCCATGCCGCCGCAGGCGCAAATCCGGGCATTTGTACAATTTATTTATTAGGTGGCAGTTGTATCAAATTTGTTTTTCAGCCTTGTTTTAAAGCCGGGCTTTTTCCGGAGCATTTCAATTACTTAAGTTCCTTTTTTTATTTAATCATTTTTATGCAAATAGTATTTTTTGGCACAGGCAGTTAACAAGTGGTTTGCCGCAAAGCTGGCAGGACGTTGTACTGCCCAGGCATTTTATATTTACTGTGCTGCTGTACGGGGCTGGACAAGCAACCCTCGTCTTTTTGCTGTTACCTTTTACTTATATATCTTTATTGGGCAGCGGTTGTGGGCTGGACGTTAAAACGTCCAGCCCTGCGGCAAGCCCC
>JAYTTM010000599.1:0-5407 GCA_043745055.1 Chitinophagaceae bacterium
AATGTGGCATTATAGGCGTTTTTCCTACGCTTATGTAAACATGCCACCGCTAAAAAGCCTATAACATCACATTATATTAAATAGCCAACACCGCAAGCACTAAAAAAAATAATGCTTGCACCAAGCAGCCATACTAATTATTTTTTTTATTGCAGCCGTGCCTAAATACAGCCAACGCTTCTTAAAATCGGTGTGCAAGCACGAGTTTATTTATGCCATCTCCTTCCAGTCGGTCAATGGCAAAGCCTACCGGCAGTATGGTAGAAAATAGTACACCTCACTACGTTTAAGCAAGTGTAAAGCTCGGTGAGCAGCAAGGTAAAAGAACAGCTACAAAAATGGCATAGCAAAGGTATTGCGGCAAGCCAACCCACAAGAGCCACCAAAAGACAGCAACCATAAACACAGCCCCAACACACAAAGCCATCATTTATGTTGCTTCTGCTTTTGGTCTGTCGCACTTGCCGCAAAGGCCGGTCGCTAAGCATTTTTTGCTGCATTTTATTTTTTATCACAATTAAATTTTACAAGATGAAACAAACGATTGAATTAAACATCCCACAGCAATTACAAATGCTTTGTGAACTTTTAGAAACTACACCACAGCAAATTTTACAAACGTTCATCAATGATGTAAGCCTTGAAGTTAACAGCAGCGGCAGCGATGAAAGGGAGCAGGCAGTAAGTTATTTTATGCGTTGCGGTCATGGTATGCACCGCTATGAGTTTGACCAGGTGGAACAAATGTTTGATGGTTTAAACTGGTTGCGTTGGCAGCAGTACGAAAAGAAAGGTGCAGCGTTCAAAGCTTTGCAAACACAGTTCTTAAAAGAGTGGTTCAAAGAATGGCAAGGCAAGCGTAAAAAGCAGTAACAGCAGCTACTGCAAAAACTGTCGCAGCCGCCGCAAGATGCTTTTAAATCAAAGTGTCTTCCGGCGGCTTTGACTTGCAAAAAAAACTTATTCGATTGCCCGGCTGCAGTATGCTGACGGTTAGTTTATGCAGGGCAATCAAATAAATTTTTTTCGCTGCTGGCTGCCCTCTGCCATTGCAAAGGATGTTCAATTTTTTTCTTTCAATTGAAAAGAAAAAATCCGTTAGTTTTAGGTGGTAGAAAAAGTTCTTTGATTGGCTGCAGGAGTTGGGGAAGATTTTTGGAATGTAGCTAAAATGGTACGGTAGTTATTATCCGTTCGGGCTCACCATGGCGGGGATAAGTTCTAAGGCGGCAGGGAAATTAGAGAACAAATTTAAATACAATGGCAAGGAGTTGCAATCTGCTGAGTTCAGCGATGGTAGCGGATTAGAGGCATACGATTATGGTGCAAGGATGTATGACCCACAGGTAGGAAGATGGAGTACACCAGACCCATTGCAGGAAGATGAGTATAGAAATGAGTTTGATAAAGAGTATAAAGAAGAATTAGTTGCAGAGGGCTATGAAGCTGATGATAAAGCCATACAACAAGGAGAAAAATATTCAGGCATACTGAATATTATTGCACCCATAAATGCAATAACAGCGGAAAATTCTGCGATGCACTATAATGAAAGTCCTTATGCTTATGTTGGTAATAATCCTACCAACTTTATAGACCCTTTAGGCTTGGATACTGTACCATCTAAAACATTGCAAACTGTAACAGTAACCACTACAACAAAATCCAGTATGCCAACTTGGTGGATAGGTCCTGCACTGATTGGGTTAGGCCAGCCGATAAATTTTTTAAAACCAGTAGGCGCATTGGGTTCAAAAACCGGCTCATCTATTGCTTCCTATACTCTTTCTAAAGCTATACCACAAACATTTACAAAGGTTGTTGGCAAGAAATTAGGTACTACAATCGCTACAAAAGTTGGTACAAATGTAATTGGTAGATTTTTAGGGAGACTTGTTCCATATGTAGGGACGGCCTTACTACTAAAAGATATCAAGAATTTATTAGGCGCCGCATATGAAAATTTTAAAGCGCTTCCTGTAAATGAACAATCTCATTTTGTTAACTCACAAATGATGTCTGGTACTCAATATCTAAAATAAAACTATGGATGAAATGAACAGTGAAATTTTTAATAACGTAAAAAGATTTACTATTGACCAGGCTGCTGCAGGCGAAAATGATATAACAGAAAATGCCTTATTAGAAACAGATTTAGGGATTTATGGGGACGATGCTATTGAATATGTTATAGCTTTTGGGAAAGAGTTTAATGTGGATGTATCAAGATTTATGGCAGCAGACTATTTTAGCCCTGAAGGAGGTTTTAAATTGCCACCAGGAATCATTAAGTTTTTTGGAGGTAAGAAGAAACCAAGACAAAAAGAGTTAACTATAAAACATTTAATGAAAGCGGTCATAGCAGGACGATTAGATGAAGAAGTAATAAATAGTTAAAACAACAAGCCCCTCACGGGGCTTTGTTGTTTACGAAGCGAAAACTTTTTTTGCTTTTTGGGATTGCAGAAAAGCATCCAGCATAGCAAAGACATGGCCTTTATCTTCTGTATTTAGTTTTTGAATATCAAGGATTTTATTCACTACATTTTTTTCCAGGAGCAAATCGGAGTTGCCCACTAAATAATCTAACGACACTTCCAGAGCTTCGGCGATGGCGGCGGCCATCTCAATGGAAGGTTTTACTTCGTCCCGTTCATAGCGGCCAATTACAGCGCCATGCACATCTAAGTTTTTGGCCAGTTCGTCTTGGCTCATTTTTTTATTTTTCCTTACTTCTCCGAGGCGTTTGCCGAATGTAGTAGACTTCATATGTGTATCAAATAATACAGTTAAACCAACTGTTCTGCGAATTTACGCAACATAAGTATCGTAACAAAGACATAAAAGTTTTGGTTCAATAAGATTTATCTGTTAGGTTTGCAACAGATATGTAGCCAAAAACTTTTTTTCAATGGATATAAAAGAAATCAAACAGCAGTTAAGCATTAACCAAGTGTTGCAGCATTACAATTTAAAGCCAGATAAGAACGACCGATTAGTTTGCCCCTTCCACCCGGATAAAAATCCCAGCCTGCAGATTTATCCAAAGACAAATACGTACTGTTGTTTTAGCAGCAATTGCAAAGCCGGCACTGGCGACCAAATACAGTTTATAGAACTCAAAGAAAATTGTAACAAACATGAAGCTTTATTAAAAGCAACTGCGTTGCTCAATGGCAATACAGCAGCACCACAACCAGCGGCAGCAAAATTATTTATAGCAACCGAGCCATTAGAAAAGATAGCAGTACTAACAAAGCTGTTTAAATATTTTACCAAGGCATTGCCACTAACAAAAAAAGCAATTGATTACACCGAGAGCAGGGCAATAAATTACAAGCTCCATGAAGTAGGTTTTAATACCGGCGACTGGCATCATAAGTTAAACGAGAAAAATTTTATTGCAAGTTGTGAGCAGTACGGTTTATTAAAAGCAAGACCAGCCAACGGTTTTAATGTGTGGGCAAAGGATTGCATCATCTTCCCATTGAAGAATGCAGAAAATAAAATTGTGAGCCTGTACGGCAGAAGCACAACCAATAATGAAGAAAGCAGACATTTTTATTTAAGCAACAGAAGCGGACTTTATCCAGGCTATCCAAAAGCGGAAACGAAAAAATTAATCATTGTAGAAAGTGTCATTGATGCAGCTTCATTACTACAACAAAAAGAAATTGCTGAAAGCTTTACCATACTTGCATTGTACGGTACAAACGGACTAACCGAAGAACATGGTAAAGCCATTATTGAGCTGCCACAATTAGAAGAAATTATTTTAATGCTGAATGCGGATGATGCAGGTGTTGCAGCCACAAGCAAGCATGCACATGTATTACAGGCGTTGCTCCCACACATACGCTTTACATGCGTACAGCTACCCACAGGCGAGGACATAAACAGTTTATTGCAAAGCCATGCCGACCCCAAAATATTATCAGACCTGATAGAACAGCGAACCGATTTTTTATTTTCAATTGAAAATAAAAAACCTGAAATCATTCCTGCAGCCTGGCAAAGCAAACTTGACACAAGGAATAACGAACTATTAATTTATGATAACTGTGAGTTGTATTTTGAAATCTTAGGCGGCATAAAAATAACAGGGCTGGACAGGATGAAAGTAACATTGAAAGTACAGCACAAGGAAAAAACAAACCATCCGCAGTGGTACAGTATAGACTTATACAACCAGGTGCAAAGAGAGCAGACAATAAACAATGTAGCAGAAACTTTAGAACTCAGCAGCCAGCAAACCACCAACACGTTTATCAATCTCATAACCGAACTGGAAACCCACCGCATTAAAAAGATAGAAGCATTACAGCCCAAAGAAAAAATAAAAAATGAATTAAGCACAGCACAAAGAACGGCAGCGGTAAATGAACTAAAGAAAGAAAATTTATTGGAGCGGCATAATAAAATGATAGGGCTGAGCGGCATTGTAGGCGAAGAAAAAAACAGGATGGTTGCTTACCTGGTTTACACCATGCGTAAACAACAAAACCCTTTACACGTCATGTTCTTAGGTGCAAGCGGCAGCGGCAAAACTTACTTACAGGAAAAAATTAGCGAACTGATACCAGATGAAGATAAAATTGAAATCACACAGATTACAGAGAATGCACTCTACTATTTTAAACAACATGAGTTACAAAACAAGCTGATAATTTTTGAAGATTTAGACGGAGCTCTGCAGGTGTTCTATCCATTAAGAGAATTACAAACCAAAAGAAAAATCAGTAAAACCGTAACACTAAAAGACAGCAAGGGAAATTTAAAAACAGTAACGATAGTTGTGGAAGGGCCTGTTTGCATTAGTGGCTGTACAACGAAGGAAAAAATTTATGAGGACAATGCAAACCGCTGCATACTGTTGTATATCGACATGAGCAAAGACCAGGATAAAAAAATAATGGAATACCATGCAGCAGTTGAGAGCGGCGACATTGACCAGGAGAAAGAAAACCAGTACAAGGAATTATTTAGAAACATACAAAGTGTTTTAAGACCGGTACAGGTAAACAATCCATACAGCAAGTTTATCACCTTACCGGAAGCGGTGTTCAGGCCAAGAAGAACGATAACACTTTTAAGAGGGTTTATAAAAGCCATTGCATTTTATCACCAGTACCAACGGGAAGTAAAGAAAGACAAACACGGCCAGTTGTACATTGATGTAACATACCAGGATATAGAGCAGGGGTTTTATTTTATGAAAGATGTTTTGTTTAGCAAGAGCGATGAACTAACCAAAGCAACAAGAGAATTTTTTGAAAAGCTGAAAGCGTATGTGAAGGAAAAGCAGTTGGTAAGTTTTAAAACCCAGGACATCCGCAAAGCGTTCAGGATGGAACCAAGAACGATACAGCGTTATGTAAAAGAGTTATCGCAGTACGGCTATATAAAG
>JAYTTM010000600.1:0-1481 GCA_043745055.1 Chitinophagaceae bacterium
CTGAGCATAAAACGTTTAAACCCGTGGTTTTGTTTTATGTTTCCAAAAATAGGTTCTACATCCCAACATCGTTTTTTGCGGTGTTTTATACCATCTTCGGTGTTGAGTAATTTATGTGCTGTATCTTTTTGTTTTTGCAGCCGTTGGTTAATCTCTATTATTCTGTTGGTTTTTGATTTATGACATGCCCCGTTTAAAGGGCAGGTACTACAATTTTTGGCTTGGTACCTTTTTACTGTTTGTATAAAACCTGTGCTTGTTTTGCGGGTTACATCGCCGATGTAATCCATTCTTTGCCCCATTGGGCAGATAAAACAATCCTTCTCCTTACTGTAAAATAATTTATCGGAAGTAAAAGGTTTATCGTTGCCATGTTTACTTCCTTGCTCCTTATCAAACATACCATACTTTACATAAGCTGTAATATTTTTATCTTCCAATAATGTATAATTTTCTTCTGAGCCATAACCTGCATCGGCAGTAAGGGTTGTTGGAACTTTACCATAGCTGCTCTCATGTTGGGCTATATGATTAGGTAAGGTGGTGGTATCAGTAGGATTTGGATATATGCCGTAATTTACAATGTATTGATTGGAGGAAGTTACCTGAACATTATAAGCTGCTTTTAATTGCCCGTTTTTCATGTGGTCTTCTTTCATACGCATAAACGTTGCGTCTGTATCAGTTTTGCTGTAACTGTTGCGTTCTCCTAAAACAGCTTCCTGCTCTTCGTATTTTTTTATATTTGCAGGATAATTTTTGGTTACATACTGCAGCTTTGCTTTTACTTTTTTATCTGCCATTGTGTTTTTACCCAGTACCTCATTTAGCTTATCTACTGTTGCTTTTACTTTCTCTGTATCTATGGTAGTAAAATCCGGCGGCTCCGGTAATTTATCTTCATCGGCTGCTACGCTTTGCGCATATTGCCATATATCGGTAAGCTGCTTTTTCATTTTCTCTTTGTTGGTAGCAATAGCCTTTTTCCAAACAAAAGTATAGCGGTTGGCATTGGCTTCTATCTTAGTACCATCTATATAAACATCTTCTATGCTTAGCAAACCTTCTGTTGCCAATAGCTTTACCACTTCTTCAAAAACATTACGCAAAGTATTCTTTAAACGTACGCCTCTAAAACGGTTAATGGTATTATGATCCGGATAGCTCATAGCGCTTAACCACATGTAATGAATATTTTCTTTGCAGGCTGCTTCTAACTTGCGGCTGCTGTAAGTATTGCTTACATAACCATAAACCATCACCTTTAAAAGCATTTGTGGGTGATAGCTTGAACTGCCGCTTAAACTATAAGCATCTATTAATTTTGAGATGTTTATACGGTTAATAACATCATTTACTATCCTAACAGGGTGACCGGATGGTATTAATTCATCCAATGACGGGGGAAGAAGTAAAACCTGCTGTTGATTATAAGCCTTAAAAGTGGGAATGTTGACCTTCATATACATATATTATATACA
>JAYTTM010000601.1:0-5397 GCA_043745055.1 Chitinophagaceae bacterium
TTAGTTTCATCTAGTGCTACAGTTTCAAACTCAGTAATTTCCACCACATGTGCCAGTTGAAATACCAGCGATAAGGTAAGCCCCATTACAGCATGTAATGCAAAAAAACCTGCAAGCCATGGGCCAACACCCCAAACTATTGCAGGCAGTACCATGTAAAAAGCTACATACAATACCTTGGTTACCCAAAAAATAACATGACTTTTAGTGTTCATTTTCCAGGCAACCGTTGTATAAATTTTACGGGTAAAATATTTGGTAAAATCCATAAAAAACAACCAGAAAATAGAAGATAAAGCGTAGATAGGGACAAGGTATAAATGTTGCACCTTGTGTGCAGGTACCCATTTCTGGCTTTCACATTGACGTATAATAGGACTCTTTGCAATGTCATCATCTAAACCATCAACATTGGTATAAGTATGGTGTATGATATTGTGTTTTTGTTTCCAAAAAAATGAACTAGCCCCCAGTGCATTGGCGGATAAACCCAGCCCATCATTTATCCATTGTTTGGTACTATAGCTGCCATGGTTGGCATCATGCATAACAGAAAATCCTATGCAGGCAAAAATGTAACCTAACAATGCGCACAATAACAACGCAACCAAAGTTCCGGGGTGTAAAAACATTAAACTACTGTAAATAGCAATAGCGCTGCCAATGAGGAGTATTGATTTAACATACAATCTCCAGTCACCTGTTTTTTTAATTTTCCTTTGTATGAAATACTCATCTACTGCGGTTTTCAGGCTTTGGTAAAACAAGTTGTTTCGGTTGTCGAAGGTAATTTTTGCCATAAAATTGGAATATTGGATATAATCGAAAAAATGTTGCAATATTAGAAGTGAGGATACAGCGTTTTATGAAAGTAACTGAAAAAACCAGTTTAATTCATTTTAAAAGGTACCGTCATTTCAAAGGCAGGAATTGTGACATCAAATTGTTTTTTATTGAGTACATTCTCCATTAAATAAGTGCCATACATTTTCCCCATCTCGGTCTTCAAGTTGCATCCACTTATATATTGATATTGAGTGCCAGGATTGATTTGTGGCTGCACGCCTATAACTCCCTCGCCTTCTACCTCACGCAAACTTCCAGCAGCATCAAAAATATACCAATGCCTGCGAAGCAATTGAACTGGATATGCATTGTTGTTATCAATAGTGATTCTGTAAGCAAACATAAACTCATTATTCAATGGGTTGCTATATTCCGGCTGATAAAAAGTTTCAACCGAAACAGTAACACCTTCTGATATTTTTGAAATCATTGTAATAAATTGAGTGTTGTAAATGTAACTAAAATGATGATATTTTGCACTAATTTAGTTTCTTCATACTTGTTAATTACTAAAATATGCCCCTCAAAACACATAAATACAGCAACGGATAGGTAACAATTTTTTGGCAGCCACACAAATGAATCCATTCTGCCATTTGCTTTATAGGATTACAAGCTGTATTTGCCCCTCCAGAAAAAACTCATGGATAGATCCGGTTCTGGCATCTACCAATGCAATCATTGAACAGGTAATAAATTATACCAGCGGTGCATTGTCAATTTTGAATGAATCAAATACTTAAAGCCAGCTTTAACCAATTTTCTTTGTAAGCTTATACCCATTCTTTAACAACCATTGCAGCACTTTATCTCTGTTATCGCCCTGTATAATAATCTCTCCATCTTTTACCGAACCACCTGTACCACAAAAAGATTTGAGTTTTTTTCCTAATTCTTCTCTGTCTTTTTCTAAACCGGTAAACCCTGTAACCAAGGTTACCATTTTACCGGCACGCTGCTTTTTATCTATATTTATACGTAATTTTTGTGCTGCCGGTTCAAGTGTAAGCGGTTCATCAAAAGATGCTGTTTCAATTTTAAAATCAGGGTTTGTAGAGTAAACCAATCCTCCCAATGAGTTGATTTTTTTATTTATCATACCAATATTTTTAACGGTTTGTTTAAATAGCAATTTTCGCCTTTAAGCTTAAATCCAGGCTCCGTGCCTGGTGTATAATTGCACCGCTGGATACATAATCAACGCCAGTAGCAGCATAGGATTCTATGTTTTGCAGGTTAATTCCGCCACTTGCTTCGGTTTCATATCTGCCATCAATAATTTTTAATGCAGCAACTATTTGTGACGGGGTAAAATTATCCAGCATTATCACCTGTACTTTTCCGGTTGCCATTACTTTTTTAACATCTTCCAAACTCCTGGTTTCTACTTCTATCCGTAACCCAGGTTTAATTTTTTGAACATAATTGTAGGCTTTTTCAATAGCCTTTTCAATACCACCGCAATAATCAATGTGGTTATCTTTCAACATAATCATATCATACAATCCAAATCGGTGATTGGTGCCACCACCGATTCTTACTGCTTCCTTTTCCAGCAGCCTGAAGTTTGGTGTGGTTTTACGGGTATCCAGCAATCGGGTTTTATATCCTTTTAATTTATCAACATAAGTTTTGGTAAGGGTTGCAATGCCGCTCATTCTTTGCATGCTATTAAGCACCAAACGTTCGCATTTCAAAACAGTATGTATGTCTGCTGATATTTCAAAAGCAATTTCACCCAATTGCATCTGGTCGCCATCTTTTTTAAAAGCATTAAACTGCACTGTTGGCTGCACATATTTAAATATCCGTTCTGCAACATCTACACCAGCAATTACACCATCTTCTTTAATTTTTAGTATGGCTTTTCCGGCAGCATGGGCATCTATGCAGCAAAGTGTTGAATGATCCCCATCGCCAATATCTTCGGAAAGTGCATTTTTAATCAGCAGATCCAGTTGCTGGTTGTAGTTTATCATCAGCAAATCTAAAAATAAAAATCCCGGCAATTGCTGCCGGGATCAATTTTGAATATATTTTTATCGGTTACCTATTTTCAAACCGTAATTCCTGCAGCAACTGTGTATCGCCTTTTTGTTTCATAAAAATTGTAGTACGGAAGGCTCCATTTTTAGTAACCAGCGTTCCAATACAATACTGAGAACCTGCATTTTCACCCTTGTGAATTATATCGAAACCCTTTACAGTATTGTTACTAAAAAAGTCCTTTAATACAAGCTCAGCCTGGCTTTTACTGTAGCTGTTGCTTTTGTCTGGCATACTAATTTCCACATTGGTATCAAAAAATCTGGCAACCTGTGTAGCATTGCCCACTTTCATAGCAGTAACTACGTCGGTGATACTTATTTTTTGAGAAAATGATGAAAGAGTTGTAAATAATACGATAATAATTGTCAATATTTTTTTCATTGTATGATTTTTTATTTTTTCCAATTACAAGCTAAGAAATTGCTTAAAATAAAACTATTGTATCAGCAATATCTTATTTGGACTGCTATCCTTTCTATCTTAATATAAATGTGTTCAGTCTAAAAACGTGCCAATCAGGTAGTTTATTTGACAAACAGCGTAATTGTATAAAACTTATGACATCTAACCTATTAATAAAGCTGCAAAAAAGTTAACTTTGGCATATGAATAATAAAAAAGCAATCCTCGTTATTATGGACGGCTGGGGTTTAGGTAAAATTAAAAGTAGTGATGCCATACAAAACGCCAATGTTCCATTTGTTAGCTCTTTATATAAAGAATATCCTAATAATACTTTAATTACCTGTGGAGAGCTGGTTGGGCTTCCCGATGGACAAATGGGGAACAGTGAAGTTGGTCACCTTAATTTAGGTGCCGGAAGAATTGTTTATCAGGAGCTGCAACGCATTAATGTTGCCATTAAAACCGGTGAATTTCAGCAAAACAAGGTATTGCTTAATACCATCGATTATGCTATTGCCAATAACAAAACCCTTCACCTGATGGGGCTTGTAAGCGATGGCGGCGTTCATTCCCACATCAATCATGTAAAAGCTCTTACTTCACTTTGTGCTGAAAAAGGTTTGCATAATGTACTGATTCATGCTTTTACAGACGGAAGGGATACCGATCCAAAAAGTGGCCTTGGTTTTTTAACGGATTTGCAGGAACATTTAAATAAAAGCACAGGCGCTATTGCAACAGTAATAGGCCGCTACTTTGCTATGGACAGGGATAAGCGCTGGGAAAGGGTTAAGCTGGCGTACGATGCAATGGTGAATGGCATTGGAACAACTGCAACAGACGTATTGTACGCTGTAAAAAAATCTTATGAAGAGGGTGTAACTGATGAGTTCATTAAGCCAATTATAAATTCAGGTACCAACCTGGATACAAAAATGAAAGATGGTGATGCTGTTATTAGTTTCAACTTCCGCACTGACAGATGCAGGGAAATAACTGACGTACTTACACAAACTGACATGCCGGATGCTGGTATGCACAAACTAAACCTGCATTATACAACTATGACGCAATATGATCATAGTTTTAAAGGAATAAATGTTGTTTTTGAAAATGATGATTTAAAGAATACGCTGGGTGAAATTTTGCAACAACAGGGAAAGATACAAATCCGCATTGCTGAAACAGAAAAATATCCACATGTATCGTTCTTTTTTAGCGGCGGAAGAGAAAAACCTTTTGAAGGTGAGAAAAGAATAATGATCCCTTCTCCCAAAGTTGCTACGTACGATTTAAAGCCTGAGATGAGCGCTGTAGAATTAACAGATGCTATTATTCCTGAAATTGAAAACCAAACAGCGGATTTTATATGTCTCAACTTTGCAAATGCAGACATGGTTGGACATACAGGAGTTTGGGACGCAGTAATTAAAGCAGTAGAAACGGTAGATGCCTGTGTAAAAAGAGTAGTAACTGCTGCTCTAAATAATGGCTACACAGTGTTGCTTTTAGCCGATCATGGAAATGCAGATTATGAAATAAATGCAGATGGGAGTCCTAACACGGCACATTCTTTAAATCCTGTGCCTTTAATTGTAATTGATAAAGAATGGAAGGGAACAGTAAAACATGGAAAACTGGGTGATATTGCACCTACCATTTTAACAATTATGGGTTTGCCAATTCCAAAAGAGATGACGGGTGATATTTTAATCAGTAACTAATCAAAAAAACATAATAGCACAATTCCCAAACTATGGTTGAAATTACAAAAAGTGAATAGATCAAGCCGTATTATAATACTGGTGGCATATTAATTTACTCAAATAAGCCTATAATTAAATAACCAATAATAATGCTTAAAAAAATCGGATTGGGTCTATTGATTGTCTTAATCGCTATTCGGTTTTTTAGAACTGCAATTAATATAAACACCAAGCCGGATGGTATAGAAAATGATATCTGTAAAGTAATGCCCTTGCCAGATAATATTCAAACAATACTAAAAACAAGTTGCTACGATTGCCATAGCAATAATTCTACCTATCCATGGTATGCATCAGTACAACCGGTAGCCTGGTGGCTGAATGACCACAT
>JAYTTM010000602.1:0-1477 GCA_043745055.1 Chitinophagaceae bacterium
CTCTTTTAATGTATCACGTTATGTGCAAAATATGGTTACAAAACGTACCAATAACTACACTTTAAGATTATACGCTCCACACAATCTTAATTACTACAACAATGTGTTTGCTTTCAAAAATAGCCTTGCAAATGGAAGGATAAAAGTTGGAAGCGGATCTAACGTTAATTATAAACTCAGGTTAAGGATAGTTTATTCTAAAATTTAATTTTCTGAAGATTAAAGCTCAGAACGGATAAAATTTAGCCTATTGTTTTTTAATAGGCTAAACATATCTTTGCACCTCAAAAAAAAACTTCATGTCTTATTTATTTACTTCAGAGTCCGTTAGTGAAGGACATCCGGATAAAGTAGCTGATCAAATCAGTGATGCATTAATAGATAATTTCTTAGCTTTTGACCCAAACAGTAAAGTAGCATGTGAAACACTTGTAACAACTGGTCAAGTAATGCTGGCCGGAGAAGTAAGAAGTAAGGCTTATTTAGATGTACAGGAAATAGCAAGAGGTGTAATACGTAAAATCGGATATACAAAGAGTGAGTACATGTTTGAAGCTAATTCATGTGGTATATTATCAGCCATTCATGAACAATCTGCAGATATTAATCAGGGCGTAGATAAAAAGAAGAAAGAAGAACAAGGCGCAGGAGATCAGGGAATGATGTTTGGTTATGCATCAAATGAAACGGAAGATTTTATGCCGCTTGCATTGGATCTTGCCCATAAAATTTTGATAGAGTTAGCTGCTATTCGAAGAGAAAATAAGGCCATAAAATATTTACGACCTGATGCTAAAAGCCAGGTAACGTTGGAGTATGATGATAATAACAAGCCTGTAAGAATTGATGCTATTGTCGTATCTACGCAGCACGATGATTTTGATACAGAAGACAAGATGCTTGCAAAAATTAAAAAGGATATTGTTGATGTTTTAATCCCAAGGGTAAAATCAAAATACAAAAAATACGCTAAGCTTTTTAATAAGGATATTAAATATCATATTAATCCAACAGGTAAATTTGTTATTGGTGGTCCTCATGGTGATACCGGCCTTACAGGTCGTAAAATTATTGTAGATACTTACGGAGGAAAAGGTGCACATGGTGGTGGCGCATTCAGCGGTAAAGATCCAAGTAAAGTAGATAGGAGTGCAGCCTATGCAACAAGGCATATTGCCAAAAATTTAGTAGCCGCAGGTGTAGCTGATGAAGTATTGGTACAGGTTTCGTATGCTATTGGTGTAGCACAACCAACATCAATTAACGTAAATACCTACGGTACTGCAAAAGTTACCCTCACCGATGGTGAAATAGGGGAAATTGTACAATCCGTTTTTGATATGCGTCCTTACTTTATTGAACAACGTTTAAAATTACGTAGCCCTATATACAGTGAAACCGCAGCTTATGGTCATATGGGACGTAAAAATGAGTTTGTAGTAAAGGAGTTTAAAGATCCTTATGGTAAAATAAAAAA
>JAYTTM010000603.1:0-1476 GCA_043745055.1 Chitinophagaceae bacterium
ATTTGTGGGGCCTTTTGCATATTATCATTGACTATTTTTTTATCAATTCTTCCAAATCTTATTTTAAAGTTTGCCAGCTTGTCAGCAATTGCTCCCATGGCATTGATTTTGTAAGATTCAAGTAAAATTATTCAACCATGCAAAAAGGAAACATACGGGTACAAACGGAGAATATCTTCCCCATAATCAAAAAGTTCTTATATAGTGAACATGACATTTTTTTGAGAGAACTGGTAAGTAATGCAGTAGATGCTACTCAAAAATTAAAAACATTGTCATCTTTAGGTGAGGCCAAAGGAGAATTGGGTGATTTACGCATTGATATAAAAATTGATGCTGAAAAAAAGACATTAACCATTTCTGATAAAGGAATTGGTATGACGGAAGAAGAAGTAGATAAATACCTTAACCAGGTGGCATTTAGCGGAGCCGAAGAATTTTTGGAAAAGTATAAAGGCCAAAATGAAAACAATATAATTGGTCACTTTGGATTGGGGTTCTATTCTTCCTTTATGGTGAGTGAAAAAGTAGAGGTAGTTACTAAATCGTTTAAGGAAGATTCAAAAGCTGTAAAATGGGAATGTGATGGTAGTCCTGAATTTTCTTTAACTGATGTTGAAAAAGTTGATAGAGGTACCGATATTGTTTTATACCTTAATGAAGAAAGTAAAGAGTTTTTAGAGCCAGTTAGAATAAGTACAGTCCTTGAAAAGTTTTGCCGGTTTTTAGCAGTACCTATCTTTTTTGAAGATAAGCAAATTAATAATCCAACACCAGCCTGGACCAAAAAGCCATCGGAACTTACAACTGAAGATTACCAGAAATTTTACAAAGAATTGTATCCCTTTAATGAGCAGCCTTTATTCTGGATTCATTTAAATGTTGATTATCCGTTTAACCTGACAGGTATTTTATATTTCCCAAAAATTAAGCAGAGCTATGAGATACAAAAAGATAAGATTCAATTGTACAGTAACCAGGTGTTTGTAACTGATGAGGTAAAGGATATTGTACCCGAATTTTTGATGCTATTGCAGGGGGTGCTTGATAGTCCGGATATTCCATTAAACGTAAGCCGCAGTTACCTGCAGGGCGATCCTAATGTAAAAAAAATAAATTCGCACATCACCAAAAAAGTAGCGGATAAATTAGAAGAAATTTTTAAAAATGACCGTAAAGCTTTTGAAGATAAATGGGAAAGTCTTGGTTTATTTGTGAAGTACGGTATGATGACTGATGATAAATTTTTAGACAAGGCTAATAAGTTTTTGATTATGGAAGATGCCGCTATCTTGCCTAATCCGGATGGTTTGGATACGGTTACTCCTTCAAAATTTTACACAGTAGAAGAATACAAAATTGCTACTGAAACATTACAAAAAAACAAGGAAGGTAAACAGGTAATATTGTATACTACCAACCCTATACAACAAGATGCTTTTATACAAGCGGCTGTTGCTAAAGGATACAAAGTAA
>JAYTTM010000604.1:0-5381 GCA_043745055.1 Chitinophagaceae bacterium
TTTTTACTTAAATTTCCAATACCAACTGCATTGCCTTTAAAAAATACTATGCCCCAGGTAATTAATAATATAATGCCGGTTCTAATAGCAGTTGCCAAATCTGAATTTACTTCCTTTAAACCAGCTTTGGCAAAGATGGCGGTAAGTGCTGCAAAGAAGGCAGAGACTAATGCGTAGAGTAACCATGTAGGCATGATTGTAATTTTTTATTTTATATAGAAATATTTTTTAAAGGCATATTAATAATGTTAAGATAATGGAAGTGTAAAAATAAGTTTTGCAAAAAAATAATGCCAATCAATATTGCCGAGAAAAGCTTAATAAAGATTTTCTATACAAGAGTGATTATTATTTCCTTTTACTAAATGGTAATAATAACAAAGTATCTTCGCCAATGAAGACTACTAACAGGAAATTAGCCTGGTACAAAAAAATTAATTTTCCTCCACCACCGGTTTATAATTTTTATACAATATCCGTAACATACTAGGCAAAACAATCAATAGTAATGGCAAAGCAATTATGAAACCGCCAATTACGGCAATGGCTAAAGGTTGGTGTAGCTGTGCCCCCGTTCCTATGCCTAAAGCCAGTGGTAGTAAGGCAATGATAGCTCCTATTGCTGTCATTAATTTTGGCCGCAACCTGGTAGAAATTGAATAGATGATTGATTCATCTACCGATTTTTGCAACAGGGATTCTTTAAACTGCAGAAAGGTAAAAATAGAATTTTCGCCTATGATACCAACAATCATGATTAGGCCAGTGTAACTGCCAACATTTAAAGCCGTGTTTGTAAAATATAAGGCCATGTAACTTCCGGAAATACCGAGTACTGCAATAAAAAGTATGGTGAGTGCAATTTTAAATTCTTTGAACAAAAAAAGGATTACGCCAAACACCAGTAAACTTGCACTAATTAAAATCATTAATAATTCTTTAAATGATTGCTGCTGGTCTGCATAAGCGCCACCGTATTCAATGTGATAACCTAATGGCAAATTAATTTTTTCCTGAATAACGGATTGTATTTCTTTCATGGCGCTGCCTAAATCCCTGTTGTCTAACCTGGCAGTAATTACGCCCATTGATTGCAGATTCTGCCGTTGTATTTCTGCATCGCCTGCGTTTACTTTTACAGCAGCCAGTTCTGTTATTGGTTTTAGTTTTCCGTTAGGTAAAAATATTTGCAGCTTGCTAAAATCAGCAACGCTGTTTTTTCTGCTGCCGGGATAAATCATTCGTATATCATTGACCTGTTCTTTTTCAAAAATATTTCCTGCAATATTTCCTTCCAAACCTGTTTGAAGTTGGTATTGTAAATTTGCCGGCGTAACACCAAATTGTGCCAGCTTTGCAAAATCGGGTTCCACACTTATAGAGGGACCTGCAATTACAATTCCATTAAAGACATCAACTGTGCCTTTTACGTTACTAACAGCCTCATCTATCTTCCTTGATAATTGCTGTAATTTTTTAGTGTCACTACCAAATACTTTTATTTCCACCGGCTGTACTGAGCTGGTTAAATCGCCTAATATGTCACCGATTACCTGCCCAAAATCTATACGCAGTGCAGGTTGTGTGGCTGCTATTTGTGTGCGTATATCATTAATAACCTCTTCGGTTGTTTTTGATCTTTTCTTTTTTAACTGTATCAAATAATCACCGGTATTTGGTTCGGTGATAAAAAAGCCCATTTGTGTTCCGGTCCTTCTACTATAGGTTTCTACTTCGGGTATTTTTGTAATTAATTTTTCTGCTTCTCTCAGCATCCGGTCTGTTTCTTCCAGTGAAGTACCGGGAGGTGAACTATAATCCAACACAATACTTCCTTCATCCATCTCCGGTAAAAAGCCTGTTTGTAATTTTGGAAGTATAAAATAAACTGACCATGCCAGTACAGCCATCATAATAAAACTTATATAAGGTCTTCGAATAAAGAAGGCAACCCACCGCTGTTTTTTTACAGAGTGTGCTGTTAATGAATTTTTCTGCTCTTTTGCTGTTATTTGTTTTGTTGAATGGCTTTTCTTTTTGCTTAGTAATAAATACACTACTGGCAAACCAATCCATGTTACAAAAAACGAGCAGAGCAATGTAATAATCATCGTGTTTGTCATTACCTTAAAATATGCGCCCGCCACACCGCTCATTAAAACAAAAGGAATAAAAATTACTATTGTGCTGATAGAAGAACCCACCATTGCCGGAAATAAATAATGAATGGCCTGCCGTACCAACGTAGAATTGGTCTCTTTGGGATGCTCTTCGTGTGTACGATGAATTTGCTCTACCACTACAATTGCATCATCTATTATTAAACCAATAGCCGCTGCAATAGCGCCCAACGTCATAATATTAAAAGTGTAGCCAATGCTGTACAATACAATCAAAGTTAAACCCAATGTTACGGGAATGATGATAAGAATGGTGGCGCTTGCTTTTGCTGATCTAAGAAATAAAATAGCCACCACAATGGCCAGCAATAATCCAATCCATAAACTGTCGCTTACACTTTTGATAGATTCATTTACAAAATCCGCCTGCACATAGTAGGGCTGTATGCTTACACTTTTAGGAAGAATTTTTTTTAATTCTTTTACCTTTTCTTCCATACTGGCAGATACAGCCAGCAGGTTTGCATTGGGCTGTTTTATTACGGCTACCAATATGCCATCACGCCCATTGGCATTTATTTTTGTAAACTCTACAGCCTCTTTTATTTCAATAGTTGCAATGTCTTTTAAATAAATAATCCGTTTGCCATTGTTGCTGATAACAATATTTTCTAAATCATCTATTGAATGTACTGTTGCATCCGTAACTGCCAGGTACAAATACCGGTAGTCTGATAAATAACCATTGCTCTTAACAAAATTAGTAGCGTTTAATGCGGTAGTAATTACATCTGGTGTTACAGATAATGAACTCATTTTTTGTGCATTCAACTGCAGCCAGTATTCTTTTGTTTTGCCGCCAATAATACGTACTTCTGCAACTCCATTAACCTGGCTAAGAAAAGGTTTAATGGTATAAACTGCTAATTGTTTTAATTCAATTGGTGATTTATCATGGCTCTCCAATGTGTAACCCATCACCGGCAAAATTGATGGATTCATTTTTTCCACCGTGATGGAAACATTGGCTGGCAGTGTATTTCTTATTTCTGCAATTTTTGATTCAATTCGCTGCTGGCTTAAATCTACATTTGCTTTCCAGTCTATATAAGCAGAAATTTCGCAACTGCCGCGGCTTGTAATGCTCCGTATTAATTTTAAATCGGGGATTTGTTTTACGGCATTTTCCAATGGCCTGGTTATAAACACCATCATTTTGTCTACAGGCTGCAGCCCGCCATCTGCAATAATTTTTATTTTTGGAAAAGTAATTTCGGGAAATAATGAGGACTGCATGTAACTATATGCAAACAAGCCACCCATGATGATGAATACAAGTACAACCGTAATTGGATTTTTATGTGATTGCAAGAATTTGTGCATCCCTTACTCTTTAACTATTTGAACTTTTGCAGTATCGCTTAATCCATAATTTCCTGTTACCAATATCTTATCGGATGCCGCAAACAGAGGTGACAGTATCTCAATTCTTTCACGTGTTTCTATCCCCTTTTTTATTGGCACTTTTGCTGCAATTGAATCACCAATCATTTTCATTACCCAAAATTCGCTTTGTGTTTCATTGGTTAATACCGACGCTTTTGGCAGCGAATTTGCTCTGCCATTAAAAGATTTTACAACGTTTACTTTGGCTATTAGATTTTCGGGAATGGTATGGTTTGCAGAAACTTTTAAAATGATACGCTGTGTTTGAGAACCAGCGTCCATGGTGGGCATATTACCAGTGATAGTACCAACTAATTTTTCTCCATCCGGCAAAACCATTTCCAGGTTTTTTTTATTTACAATATAAGGTCTCAATTCATAAGGCATATCTAATAAAAAAACAAAACTTTTTGTGTCAGTTATAATGGCTAATTGCTCTCCATCCTGCACATAGTCGCCATTTTGGTGATTAATCTGGGAAATAAAACCACTGCCATTTGCTTTTATACTATTTACTCCTTTAAACTTAAAAGTAGAATCCAAAATACTGATGGTATTTCCTATTCCTTGTGCTTCTTTTGTTTTTACTGTATATAATGTTTGGCCATTGCTAACATATTTATTCAGTTGTACATTGGCAGATTGTAAATACCCTGTGGCATTGGATCTTACGATCCATGTTTGCAAATAAGCAGACGTTGCATTTAGCTCCACATATTGCAACATGGGTTCCATACTGATGCCTGTTACTGTAACGGGTGTTTTTGCTTCTATAACCGCATCTCCCTCAGCTGTAGTTTGCTTGCTTTTGCAGGATGCAAACCATATAGGCAACAAGCAGTAAATTAATAATTTTTGCATGGTTTTATCTATTCCAGTAATTAAGTTGATTGATGATTTGCAGTCGGCTGATTTTATTTTGTGTAATCAGGTTTTTTGCATTGATGTAGTTGTTCAAGGTAAGGATATAATCTATTATTTTCATTTCGCCTGTACCAAATAACTTTTCGTCAACATCTTTTAATGCCTGAATGTATTTCAACTGGTTGTTAATATCTGTAATTAAACCCTCTGTGGCATTTAGTTGCTGGGTAAGCTGTGTAATTTGTTGCTGGTACTGGCTGGTGAAAAACGACTTATAATTGGCCCTTGTTTTTTCAGTTAAATCAATTTTACTGTATTGCAATTGCTTTTGCCTGCCATCGTAAATTGGCACAATAAGGCTTAGGCCAAAACTGGTTCCAAAGTTTTTATAGGCCTTGTAAGTAAGGGAAGAGTTAAATCCTGCATCTGCATACAAGTTTATTTTTGGTCTGTAATTGATGTCAACAAGTTTTTTGTTGTTGGTAAGTTTTAAACTATCAATTTCAAACTGTTTAAAAAAAACAGATTGTGTTACACCCGGCAACGGTTTAACACTAATGTCAGGGCTTTGCAGTATAATTGTTGATGTATCTGTAATACCACATAAATATTTTAGCGTATTAAGGTCGTTTTTATATTGAATGCTGAATTGTTTTACCAGTAAATCCTGTTGCTGCAATGTTATTAAAAAAGTGAGGTAATCTGCCTGTTTATATACATTTGATTGGGTAAGTTTTTTTAAAATTGTTTCCTCCTTTGTAAGCAGACTGCTGATTTCTTTGTTAACATTTAACTGTTGCAAACTTCCCTCTGCTGTAATATATTGAGCAACGATAGTTCGTTTTAAATCCTGTTCGGTTATGCTGGAAGTATTGGCAATAGATAGGCTCTGAAGATTAATATTATCAAACTGTGCAACTGTATTTTTTTTATTGGGTATTAATTTATTTA
>JAYTTM010000605.1:0-1475 GCA_043745055.1 Chitinophagaceae bacterium
TACCACTACGTTTTTATTGCTGGCAACAATTTCTTCCAAGGTAAAAGGAATGTTGGCAACCCGTTTATTTTGCTGCGTTAAAAATTCCATCGCAAAATGAACGCCTTTTAATTCCCGGCCGGGAATATTTAAATTACGTGGAATGGTAGAACCTCCCGCTAAAACAATGGCATGATATTCTCTCAACAAATCGCTGATACTGATATTTAAACCCACATTGGCATTGCATTTAAAAACTACGCCCTCTTCTTCCATTAATTTAATGCGTCTGTCAATCACCCATTTTTCCAGTTTAAAATCAGGGATACCATAACGAAGCAAACCACCCGGTAAATCATCTCTTTCAAAAACGGTTACAGCATGTCCGGCAATATTTAATTGAGCAGCAGCCGCAAGTCCTGCAGGGCCACTACCTACTACAGCTACTTTTTTTCCTGTTCTGGAAATTTGCTTATTGGGAAGTACAAAATTCTTTTCAAACGCAATTTCAATAATGTGCTTTTCTATTTCTTCAATGGCAATGGCTGGTTGGTTGATACCTAACACACAGGCTGTTTCGCAAGGGGCAGGACAAATGCGTCCAGTAAACTCGGGAAAGTTGTTGGTGGAAGAAAGTATTTCGTAAGCCTCTTTAAAGCTTTTGCGATACACAGCATCATTAAATTCTGGTATAACATTCCCCAGCGGACAACCGTTGTGGCAAAAAGGAACACCGCAATCCATACACCTGGCAGATTGCTGGTTCAATTTTTCGGACGAATACTTTTCTACAAATTCTTTGTAATCATTTATCCTCTCTTGGGGAGAACGCTTTGAAGGAAGTTCCCTTGTAAATTCTAAAAAACCAGTTGGGTTACCCATGTTTTAAAATATGGTTTAATGTTGTTGAATATGGTTAGAAAGTTTAGAAGTTTAAGTAAGTACAACCCCTAACTTAGTTTGAACCCGGTGTTTTAATGTTGATAAAAGAACCAACAGTACAAGTGAGTGACACAACGATGATGCCATGAAATACAACTGACTGACTCAAAAAAAAAGTGTTCAAACTTTATTAAGTTAACAAATAATCCTTACTATTTTCCTACCTGCTCTTTAATTTTTTTTCCGGCAATTGCCTTCTTATAATCCTTTGGAAACACTTTTACAAAATGCTGCAACTGGCTATCGAAATCATCCAATACAAATTTTGCAACGGTACTTTTGGTGAAAGTAAAATGATTGCTGATTAATTGATAGAGTTCATTTCTATCTTCATCCAAAACCATATCAAGGTCAACCATTTCTTTGTTGCACTGGGCTTCAAAATTACCTTTTACATTGTAGACATAAGCGATACCACCACTCATGCCAGCCGCAAAATTTTGTCCGGTTGCACCGAGAATTACTACTCTTCCACCAGTCATATATTCACAGCCATGATCACCCACACCTTCTACAACTGCTGTTGCGCCTGAGTTTCGAACGGCGAAACGTTC
>JAYTTM010000606.1:0-1474 GCA_043745055.1 Chitinophagaceae bacterium
CTAGTCAACTCCTCTTACTTTTTATTGTCGGGTACTGCCCTATCTTCGAGTAAGTAGTTCGCTTATGAGGTTCGGTTGATTAATCGCTTCGCTCAAAAACATTGTAATACTTTCACCTTATTCTAACATTCAGTCCTTCTTGTTTTAGTGAGGCTTCCTACTTTAATTTTCGGCTCGTATCCACAATACTATGACCTCGGCTGACTACTGATGATACCGTACCTAAATTGTCTGGTGGACTTTAAAGATAGTTGCATCTTTTACTCTCGCTCGTATAGCCGACTGCATATCATCAGTTCTCTCAGGGTAAGTTCATTTGCTTTCTATTCACCTCCCCTCTAAATTTACGCCGCAATCTTCCGAGTAGTGTAGGGCTTTTGATTCTTATGCAGCATCACCCAAATTGCAACGCCTTATATTTAGTTTCTGTTCGTAGGCTCGAATATTTGACGCCAGCTTCTTTCAGATTCCTTTTCGCAAAGGACACCCTTGCTCTTGGCTAAGGATAAGTACTGCAACTCTCGTTCGGGACTTGCACCCTATAGCTAATGAACATGCCTGACACACATATAAAATACCGTCCAGGGTCGGTATTTTTTTAAGTTATGGTAAAATAAATTATTAAGTAAGAGAGAAATAGAAATTAAGCAAGACAGCTATTTCAGGACAATACATTCTGCGTATTTTTGGTAATGAACAAAATTTTAAGCCTTTTTCTTTACGTACTCCTTCTTTTCTCCTGCAAAAATCGTCAGGAACCTACAGCTGACAACACATCATCTACAAAGCAGGACACCCTTGCTCCTTTGCAAGTAACTGTATTAGTCGACTTACCCGACAGCCTGCAACCCCAAACCATTTCTTTGGAAAGTATGCCTATACCCGTAACAGTGACATTTCCAATCAGGGCCGGAAGTTCTTATTCCACAACCAACTCCAAAGGAGAAGTAACAAAGATAAAGTTGGAGTCCCCTATAAATAAAACCCTTGCAATTTTACAAAACCAAAAAGGCGAACCCATTTTAGATTCCGAAGGCAGGCCTTTTATTATGGGAAATGGCGGCAACTCCAATTTTACGAATTTTACCACCAACAACGGGCTTCCCTTGGATGCCATAAGTTGCTCTGTAATGGATAGAGCGGGAAACCTTTGGTTCGGTACTTTAGGCGGTGGTGTGAGTAAATATGACGGGAAATCCTTTACCAATTTTACCACTACTCAGGGGTTGGCAAATAATAACGTTAGGAGCATCATCGAAGATAAAACCGGAAGCCTTTGGTTTGGCACAGGGGGCGGTGGTGTGAGTAAATATGACGGGAAATCCTTTACCAATTTTACCACCGCGCAAGGGCTGGCAAATAACAATGTTTGGAGTATCGCCGTTGATAAAACCGGAAACCTTTGGTTCGGCACTGATGGCGGTGGTGTGAGCAAATATGAAGGGAATCGCTTTGAAGCCATTCAAAGAGGAAA
>JAYTTM010000607.1:0-1473 GCA_043745055.1 Chitinophagaceae bacterium
AATGAAGACAAGGCCGGCAATACGTTGGTAACAATGCAGCTGATAGATGTTAATGGCAGGATATTGATGCAGCAAAGGCTCAACAACCTGGTTCAGGCAGTTGATGTAAGTAAGTTGGCCAATGGAATTTATTTTGTAAACATTAACACTGCCAATAGTACTACTGTTAAAAAGATATTGATACAGCATTAATCCCTGTGAATGGATTTGTAAAAGCACATAACCTTAATAGGGTTGTGTGCTTTTTTTGCAGGAAGTATTTTGGAAATTTCTACATCCAGAAATTGAAAGGCCAGAAGGAGGTAGGGATATTTATTCACTTGTTTATATTGATCTAAAAAATGATAGTTGGTTTTTTATGCTGCAGTATCATTTTAACTTATACCGGTATCATAAAAACTTATACCAGGGTAAGTGATACCGGAAGTGATTTTTGAAGTGGATATTTTAATAGTTTAATTCAATACAAATTATTATTTAATACTGCTAATAAATAAAGAAAGCTGCGTAACGGTTGTTAAAAGCAATTGGGAATTTCCTAAGTGTTCGTGTCCTGGCCAACTATCCTAACGAAAATAATAAAAAAAATAAAACCCTTTCAGTAGCGTCGATTTTTCTCTTTTAGTATTTAATCAATTATGGCTATTTTTATAATCCAGCGCATAAAATTCAAGCATGATCAAAGGAACACTTAGAGCCAATGGCATACAACTGGCCTACAACATCAATCATCCTGATAATGAAAAAACCATTTTTTTTATTCATGGTAATTCAAGTTCTTCTAATACCTGGCGCAAGCAGGTGGAAAGTAGTTTATTGGCTGATTACCGACTGGTAACTATCGACCTGCCCAATCATGGAAACTCATCTGCTATAAATGAAATGGGAGATTTTAGTTTACAAGGTATTGCAACAATTATTTCGGCGGCATTGCTTCAACTGGTAAATGATAAGCCATACATTATTTGCAGTGTTTCATTAGGCACCAACATTGTTGCAGAAATGCTTACGGGTGCTATTGAACCAAACGGACTTGTATTGGCCGGACCCTGCATAGTGGGAGAGGGTTTTGGGTTGGATAAAATGATTTTGCCAGGTGCAGATTTATCTGCTGTATTTGCAGAAAATGTGCCGCAAGAAGCCGTGGTTAAATACGCATCAGCAACTTCTCTATCTGTCTGCAAGGATGACCAGGACTACTTTTTAAAGGATTATCATTCCGTGCAGGGCAAATTTCGTTCATCCTTATTTGCAACCATTGCAGCAGGTAATTACAGTGATGAAGTAGTCATTATTCAACAACTACAATACCCTGTTTGTATTGTTTTTGGAGAAGATGAAAAAGTGGTAAATACTTATTACTTAGATGCTGCACCCATTAAACTATGGAACAATTCCATTGACAGAATTCCATTGGCAAGCCACCTGGTAAATATTGATGCACCGGATGCGTTTAATAAATTGCTAGCGACG
>JAYTTM010000608.1:0-20485 GCA_043745055.1 Chitinophagaceae bacterium
GAATCAAGAAACAACTATAAAATGGAAGCAGTAGCAAAATTGAATAATTATCCCACATCGCCCCGTAAAATGCGTTTACTGGTTGATTTGATTCGTGGAATGGAAGTGGAAAAGGCTTTAGGTGTATTGCAATTTAATACCAAACATCCGGCAGTTCCTTTATACAAATTATTGAAGAGTGCGATCAATAACTGGGAGCAAAAAAATGAAGGGCAGAAAGTAGAAGACGCTAAGTTGGTAGTTAAAACAATTATGGTAGATGGTGGAAGAGTTATAAAACGTATGCGTCCTGCACCCCAGGGTCGTGGATATAAAATCCGCAAACGTAGTAACCACGTTACATTAATTGTGGATAGTAATAGCTAGATCGCTTCTTTTACAACAGTAACTATTGAACTCAAAACTTTAAAAATAATAGTGGGCAAATTTGCTTCACATTAGTAAAACAACAACATGGGTCAGAAAACAAATCCAATTGGCATCAGGTTAGGCATCATCCGTGGATGGGATAGTAACTGGTATGCAAATAAAAAAGATTTTGGTAAAAAGTTAATTGAAGACAATAAAATCAGAAATTATCTTAATGCCCGTATCAATAAAGGTGGAATCTCTAAAATTGTAATAGAGCGTACACTAAACAAGTTGATTGTAACTATTCATACTTCCAAACCGGGTATTATAATAGGTAAAGGCGGTGGTGAGGTTGACAGAATTAAAGAAGAATTGAAAAAATTAACAGGTAATGATGATGTTCAGATAAATATTCTTGAAATCCGTCGGCCTGAATTAGATGCACAAATTGTTGCTGATACAATTGCCCGTCAATTAGAAGGACGGATTAACTTTAAGCGTGCAGTAAAAATGTCAATTGCATCTGCCTTAAGAATGGGTGCAGAAGGTATTAAAGTAAGGTGTGGTGGTCGTTTAGGTGGTGCAGAAATAGCACGTAGTGAAGAAATTAAGCAAGGTAGAACTCCGTTACATACATTACGTATGGATATTGATTATGCCAGTGTTTTTGCTCAAACTGTTTACGGTAAAATTGGCATTAAGGTCTGGATTTGTAAGGGTGAGGTTTTGGCTAAAAGAGATTTAAATCCAAATATACTTGCAGGGGGTGGTAAAGAAGGTGGTGAAAGAGGATTTGATAATCAACGAGGTGGTGAAAGAGGTGATAGAAGAGATGACAGACGTGGTGGTGGCGATAGAGGTGGTGACAGAAGGCCAGGTGGTGGCGGTGGAGATAGAAGGCCTGGCGGTGGTGGTGCTGGTGGAAATCGTGGCGGTGGAACCGGAACAGGTGGAGGAGCTAGGAGAAGTTAATTAGCAAATAGAAAATATTGTAATTACTCGATTGAGAAATTGCAACATTGAGAAATTTTCAAATTATTAGAAAATGTTACAACCAAAAAGAGCAAAACACAGAAAAGCACAGAAAGGCCGTATAAGAGAAGTTGCAAAAAGAGGTACTACCATATCATTTGGTTCTTTCGGCTTAAAAGCATTGGAGCCAATTTGGTTAACCAACAGGCAGATTGAAAGTGCACGTCAGGCTATGACAAGGCATATGAAAAGGGAAGGAAATGTTTGGATCAGAATTTTTCCTGATAAACCAATTACTAAAAAGCCTGCAGAAGTAAGGATGGGTAAGGGTAAAGGTAACCCCGAGTATTGGGCTGCCGTAGTAGAACCAGGTCGTATTTTATTTGAAGCTGATGGAGTGTCTTTAGAAGTAGCTAAAGAAGCGTTTGAATTGGCAGCACAAAAATTACCGATCGCTGTAAAGTTTGTTGTAAGAAGAGATTACCAGGCTTAAATAAATTAGCAAATTCGAAAATTAGATACAATGTCAAAGAAAGTTGATTTTTTAGCAAGCGTTAAGGGTTTAAGTCCCGAAGACTTAAAGGCTAAAATAACTGAAGATGAACAAAGGTTAAAGAAATTATCTTTTGCCCACAATGTTACGCCTTTAGAAAACCCGGTAAGCATACGCTTATTGCGCACGGATATAGCCCGTTTAAAAACCATTTTAAGAAGTAAAGAACTCGGTTTATCATAAACCATAAATTTCGCACCAATGAGTGAAGTAGTAACAACAGAAGTAGTTTCAATAATTGATAGAAACTTACGTAAAACCAAAGTTGGGATTGTAACCAGTAATAAAATGGACAAAACAATCACAGTTAAAGTGGAGAGAAAAGTAAAGCATCCTCTTTATGGTAAGTTCGTAAAAAAATCTACCCAGTTTCATGCGCATGACGAAAAGAATGAGTGTAGCATAGGTGATACGGTAAGGATTATGGAAACACGTCCTTTAAGTAAAACAAAGCGTTGGAGATTGGATGCAGTTATTGAAAAAGTGAAGTAAGACCCGAGATCTAAGTACTTAGTACTAAGTATAAAGACGGGAAGATGAAATAATTTGGAAATTTTAAGTGCTACGCCTTAGAAAATAATGTGTAAGAAATGAAATCTAGTAATTCTTTGAGTACTCGGTACGAAGTACTAAGTACTTAATATTAATACTAAAAACTAAATAAAATGATTCAGCAAGAAAGCAGGCTAAATGTAGCAGATAACAGCGGAGCAAAAGAAGTATTGTGTATACGTGTGTTGGGTAATTCTGGGCAGGACTATGCAAAAATAGGCGATAAAATAGTGGTTACTGTTAAAGATGCAACACCAAATGGTGGTATCAAAAAAGGCACTGTTAGTAAAGCGGTTATTGTAAGAACTGTAAATAAATTACGTCGTAAGGATGGTTCTTATATTCGTTTTGATGATAATGCAGTTGTATTATTAAATAATTCTGATGAACCAAGAGGTACCCGTATATTTGGTCCGGTTGCCAGAGAGTTAAGAGACAAGGGGTACATGAAGATTATATCTTTAGCACCTGAGGTATTGTAATATAAGTTGGTAGCTATTAGCTCCGGTCTTTTAGAAACAATTATTAAAAATTAAAACAGCTTTTAGTTAAAACTAAAGGCTACAAGAAAAATAAAATGAGTACAAGATTTAAACCGAAGTTTAACATTAAAAAAGGCGACAACGTAGTTGTAATTGCCGGTGATGATAAAGACACAAAAAAGCCACGTAAAGTTTTGGAAGTAATTACTGAAAAAGGTCGTGTGTTAGTAGAAGGAGTTAATATAGTTACCAAGCATACTAAGCCTACTTCACAAAATACTAAGGGTGGGATTGTTAAAATTGAAGCACCAATTGCAATTTCAAATGTAATGCTTTGGGATGCTAAAGCTGGTAGTGGTACAAAGGTTACCCGTAACAGGGAAAATGGTAAATCAATTAGAATATCTAAAAAATCAGGGGAGGTTATAAAATAATGAGCACAACAACTTACACTCCAAGATTAGCAGAAAAGTACAAAAAAGAAGTAGTACCTGCTTTAATGAAAAAGTTTTCTTATAAAACTGTAATGCAAGCTCCAAAGCTTACAAAAATTTGTTTAAACCGTGGCGTAAACGGAGCTGTTGCAGATAAAAAGCTGGTTGATATATCTGTTGAAGAATTGTCTATCATTACAGGACAAAAGGCAGTACCAACTATGAGTAAGAAGGATATATCCAACTTCAAATTGCGTAAGAACATGCCTATTGGTGCAAGAGTTACGCTTAGAGGAGTTAAAATGTTTGAATTCTTAGACAGGTTCGTATCAGTATCCTTACCAAGGGTACGTGATTTTAAAGGTGTAAATGATAAGTCTTTTGATGGTCGTGGTAACTTTACCTTAGGTATCACAGAACAAATTATTTTTCCGGAAATTGATATCGATAAAGTAAATAAAATTACCGGGATGGATATTACTTTTGTAACTACTGCATCAACTAACGAAGAGGCATTTGAGTTGCTTAAAGAATTGGGGATGCCTTTCAAAAATATTAAAAAATAGATAATCAAAATATAATTATGGCAAAAAAATCAGTAGAAGCCAGGCAAAGAAAGCGTGAAGTAATGTGCGCTAAATATGCTGAAAGAAGGGCAGCGCTAAAAGCAGCAGGTAATTATGCAGCTTTGGATTTACTTCCAAAGAATGCTTCGCCAGTTCGTTTAAGGAATCGTTGTCAGTTAACAGGACGTCCAAGAGGTTATATGCGTCATTTCGCTATGTCAAGAAATATGTTCCGTGATATGGCTTTACAAGGTAAAATTCCTGGTGTTACAAAAGCAAGTTGGTAATCTAAATACTCAGTACTAAGTACTTAGTACTAAGAATGGATATCGCATTGAAATAATTTATAAAAAAACTAATTAAAATAACAATGGTAACTGATCCGATAGCAGATTTTATAACCAGAATACGTAACGCACAAATGGCCAATCACCGTATTGTGGAAATTCCTGCTTCTAATTTAAAAAAGCGTATTACAGAAATCTTATACGACAAAGGATACATTCTTAAATATAAATTTGAAGATGATAATAAACAAGGTTTAATTAAAATTGCCTTAAAATACGATCCATCAACCAAATTGCCTGTAATACAAAGCTTAGAAAGAGTTAGTCGCCCAGGGTTACGTACTTATTCCAAACCAAATGAATTTAAAAGAGTTAAAAATGGCTTAGGTATAGCTATTATCTCAACATCAAAAGGTGTTATGACTGATAAGGAAGCAAAAGCTCAGAATGTAGGTGGAGAGGTGTTGTGTAATATTTACTAAAGATTATTTGCCCATTCAGGGTGTTAATATATATTTAAACGATCTGATAATTAAGCCTCAGTCGTGGCTGAACACAGTTCATTTTATTATTTTAAAAAACAAATCGACTATGTCAAGAATTGGAAAAAAACCAGTAGATATACCTCAGGGTGTTAGTATAACCCTTGGTACTGGTAACATTGTTACAGTTAAAGGTCCTAAAGGTGAATTAAAACAAACTGTTGATAGAGATATTACTATTACAGTTAAGGATAACAGTGTAGAAGTAGGTCGTCCTACTGATCAAATACGTCATAGGGCAATGCATGGTTTGTATCGTTCTTTAATCAGCAATATGGTTAAAGGAGTTACAGAAGGGTATTCAAAAAAACTAGAATTGGTTGGTGTTGGTTATAAAGCTGCCAACCAGGGAAATATTCTTGATCTTGCTTTGGGGTATTCTCATAACATTATTTTTGAAATACCTAGTGAGTTAAAAATTGTTACTTCACAGGATAAAGGTCAGAACCCGATGATTACGCTTGAGGGTGTTGATAAACAATTACTCGGTCAGGTTTGTGCAAAGATTAAAGGTCTTCGTAAGTCTGAACCTTATAAGGGTAAGGGTGTAAAATTTGCCGGCGAAGTGTTAAGAAGAAAAGCTGGTAAGAGCGCTGGTAAATAATAAAGTGTAGTAGTTGGTTTATTTTTAGATAAAATGATTCATTAATATTTCAGCAACTCTGATAAACAAAATAACTAATTTCTCCCGGCAGTATCGGGGTTAAAAATAAGTATATGAATAATAAAGGAACAGCTCGTCAAAAAATCAAATTCCGCATTCGTAAAAAAATAAGTGGAGTTGCAGGTAAGCCAAGGCTAAGTGTATTTAGAAGTAATACTGATATTTACGTTCAATTAATTAATGATGAAGCTGGAGAAACCATTGCTGCTGTATCATCAAGAGACAAGGATATTAAAGCACAAAAAGTTACTAAATCTGAAAAAAGCAAATTAGTTGGTAATGCAATTGCAAGAAAGGCTGTTGAGCTTGGTGTTACTAAAGTTGTTTTTGACCGTGGTGGATACATTTATCACGGCAGGGTAAAAGCAGTAGCTGAAGGAGCAAGAGAAGCAGGCTTACAATTCTAATTTTTAATTTATTAATAAGGTATATACATGATAAAGTCAAACGATCACAAAATAAAGGCAGGTGACCTTGAATTGAAAGAAAAAGTTGTTTCAATTAACCGAGTTGTTAAAACTACAAAAGGTGGACGTGCATTTAGTTTTTCTGCTTTGGTAGTGGTTGGTAATGGAGCCGGTATAGTAGGACAAGGTTTGGGTAAAGCCAAAGAAGTTCAGGAAGCTATTACAAAAGGTATTGAAGATGCAAAAAAGAACCTGATAAAAGTTCCAATCATGCATGGTACTATACCTCATGATCAATTTTCTAAAGAAGGTGCTGCAAAAGTTTTTATTAAACCTGCCGCTCATGGTACTGGTGTAATTGCCGGAGGTAGCATGAGAGCTGTTTTAGAAAGTGCTGGTGTAACGGATGTTCTTGCAAAAAGTTTAGGTTCAGCAAATCCACACAATGTGGTAAAAGCTACCGTAAAAGCGCTTGCAACACTGAGAGAGCCTATTGCTGTTAGCAAAGCGAGAAGTATCTCTTTAAAAAGAGTATTTAACGGATAAATGTTTTAACTCTAAACAGGAGCTTTTAAAACATCAATCTTTATTTAAAATTAAAATTTCCATTAGTGGGCAGGGTTATGAAAAAGATAAAAGTAACACAAGTTAAAAGCATTATTGACAGGCCTGAACGCCAAAAGAGAACAATGAAAGCGCTCGGTTTAAGGAAGTTAAATGCAACCGTTGAGGTTGAAGCTACTCCACAAATTTTGGGTATGGTTACAAAGGTTAACCATCTTATTACTGTAGAAGAATTAGCTTAAGTCTTTAACTACAATGTTAATTGGCAGCTAAGCTAATTAACGAATCACTCTATTATTTAACAGCGAGGGGCGATTCCCCGTAAGTTCAAAATCAATAATAAAATGAATATACATTCTTTAAGACCCGCCAAAGGTTCTGTGCACAAAGCAAAACGTATTGGTCGTGGTGAAGCAAGTGGTAAAGGTGGTACATCTACAAAAGGTAACAAAGGTGGCCAAAGTCGTGCCGGTTATAAAAGTAAAATGGGTTTTGAAGGTGGTCAGATGCCCATTCAGCGTCGTGTACCAAAGCGTGGTTTTAAAAATATCAACCGCATCGAATACAAAGTTCTTAACATTGGGCAGATTGATGAGCTTGCAGAAAAATACAGCATTACAGAATTTAACCTGGAGAGCTTATATTTTAATGGGATAATTAGCCAGACTGACCGTGTAAAAGTTTTAAGTAACGGAGAAATTACTGGTAAATTTACTTTTAAAGTAAATGCTATTAGTGCAAAAGCTAAAGTTGCAATTGAAGCAGCAGGTGGTACAGTAGAAATAGTTAAATAATTTCACGATATTTACAGACGCATTTCTGCTTGCCCTTTAAGGCAGGTATGTAAAGCGTCTTTTTTAGTTTTACAACAACCATTAAACGTTTTATTCTGTGAAGAAATTCATTCAAACACTCAAAAATATCTGGAGCATTGAAGAGCTGCGGAAGAAGATAATCTTTACCTTATTGTTAATTTTTATTTATCGGCTGGGATCATTTATTGTATTACCAGGTATCGATCCAAATAAATTAGCCAATCTTACCAACAGTACCAAAAGTGGTATGCTTGGTTTGTTAGATGCTTTTGTTGGTGGAGCTTTTCATAAGGCCTCCATTTTAGCTTTGGGCATCATGCCATACATTTCTGCTTCAATCTTTATGCAGTTGATGACCATTTTGGTTCCTCAAATGCAGAAAGTACAGAAAGAAGGAGAAAGCGGCAGAAAAAAAATCAACCAATGGACACGTTATCTAACTGTTGTTGTTACTGCATTTCAGGCGGCAGCTTATATTGGCTTTTTAAAGAGCCAGGGTAATGCAGAAGCACTTATTCCAGCCTATCTTCCTTATTTTGTTTTGTCTACTGTTATAATTTTAACTGTCGGTACATTATTCGTAATGTGGCTCGGTGAAAAAATAACAGATAAAGGACTAGGTAATGGTACTTCCATTATTATTATGATGGGAATTTTAGCAAGACTTCCGGAAGCTTTCATTCAGGAATGGACATCAAGGGCTACTAAAGGCGGAGGTGGTTTATTAATTTTCCTTATTGAAATAGCTTTTTTAATTGCCATTATTATGGGACTTGTATTGTTGATACAGGGTACCAGAAGAGTGCCGGTTAATTATGCAAAACAAATTGTTGGTAACAGGCAATTTGGTGGCGCAAGAAATTTCCTTCCTTTAAAGGTTAATGCGGCAGGTGTAATGCCAATCATTTTTGCTCAGGCAATTTTGTTTCTTCCAACTATTTTTTCGGGGTTCACTGGTGGTGGATGGGCAAAATACTTTACCGACCACAAGAATGTGGTTTACATGATTGTTTACACGATTTGTGTAATTGCTTTTACATTCTTATACACTGCTTTAATCTTTAATCCAAAGCAAATGGCCGAGGATCTTAAAAGGAATAACGGTTTTATACCAGGTGTAAAACCAGGTCAGCCAACTGCAGACTATATAGGAACTATCATGGACAGGATCACTTTACCAGGTGCAATTTTACTTGCCTTCGTTGGTATTTTACCAGGTATTTTTGAATTGGTTTTTAAAACACAGCAAAGTTTTTCAACTTTCTACGGTGGAACTTCTTTATTAATTATGGTAGGTGTAGTTTTGGATACATTGCAACAAATAGAAACTCAGCTATTGATGCGCCAATACGATGGCTTAATGAGCAGTGGCAGGGTTCAGGGAAGGCAAACTGCAACAAGCGGAATTTAACTTTAGTGCTTTATGTAAAATAAAGCAATTATAAAAATAAGAAGATTAAGTTTTGTAAACCCTGACGTAACCGTCGGGGTTTATTTTATTACAATATTGTAGCAAATAAAATTCTTCTATTTTGAAGACATGGAAATATGATTCATTATAAAACAAAAGCGGAAGTTGAATTAATGAGGATAAGCAACCAATTGGTAGGTAAAACGCTGGCTATTGTTGCTGCTGCAATAAAGCCAGGCAGCTCCACGGCTGTTTTAAATCAACTGGCAGAAGATTTTATTAGAAGTAACGGCGCTGCACCTTCTTTTAAAGGCTATGGAAATCCGGCGTTTCCATTTGCATGCTGCATGTCTGTAAATGATGCTGTTGTTCATGGCTTTCCTACAAAAGATATCCTAAAAGATGGTGATATTGTGTCTGTAGATGTGGGTGTTTTTAAAGACGGATTTCATGGTGATAGTGCTTACACCTTTGCAATTGGCAATATCAGTGACGAAGCAAAAAAATTATTAAAGATCACTAAAGAATCGCTTTATAAGGGGATTGAAAAGGCTGTGCATGGCAATAGGGTGGGTGATATTGGCTATGCTATTCAGTGGCACACAGAGAGAGAAAACGGTTATGGTGTAGTGAGAGATCTTGTTGGTCATGGTGTTGGCAGGCATCTGCACGAAGAGCCACAGGTGCCCAATTACGGTAAACGTGGAAGTGGTGCTAAGCTACGAGAGTTTATGACCATTGCCATAGAGCCTATGATAAATTTGGGCACCAAGAGTGTGTTTCATGATAAAGATGGATGGACAATTCGTACCGAAGATGGAAAGCCTTCCGCACACTTTGAGCATTCAGTATGCATTCAAAAAGGAAAAGCAGATGTTCTTTCTTCTTTCATAGAAATTGAGGCTGCGGAAAAAGCCAATGCTGAGCTGTGCTGGGTTTACTGATTATAGCTGGTTAAAGATGTAAGGTATTGATAATAAAAAACGCTCCATTTATAAGGAGCGTTTTTTATTATTATAATTGAATTTAATCCACTATCCAAATAATCCGCTTTTTTTGAATTCCCTTACGCCTTCTCCAATTTTAAATCCATTGTGATAGACCTCAATTTTGTAGTTGCCTATCTGAAAAGGGGTGTTTTGTTTCCAGTCAAAACTAACAGTCTGGCGCTGACCTTGTGTATAATTGATTTCAACTTTTTGTGTAAATGTTTTTTCACCGTCTTCTCTTGTAGTAAAAATACCTGATCCAAGAGCCTCTACTGCAATAGGTTTACCATCAGGTCCAGTTATACAAACATACAAGTCTTTAGGACCGGAAACAGCAATACGGTTATCATCAATTACAAATGAGATTCTTAATTTATCTACCCTTTTTGCCTTGGTAGTTTCTTTTTCTTTTCCACTACTTTTCTGGTTTATACCAACTATATTAAAACCGCCAACATGCAGTGTAGAACCAACATCAATTACATCTTCCCTTTTTTTAATCTCTGTTTTCGCTGAATCGAAGTTTTTTTGAACAACGTCTCTTTGCTGTGTTACTGCCTGTTTCTCTACAGTAAGCTGTTGGTTTTGGCCCTTCAGCTCTTCAATTTGTACTTTGTATGATTCTATGTCGGTATTTAAAGAAGCGATCATTGACTTAGCCTGTGCAAGCTCTTCTTTAGTAGCATTTGACTTAGAAAGTATAGCTTGAATTTTAGCTCTTTTTTCTGCAATGTCCCTGTCTTTGGCAGTTATCGAACTATCTTTTTTTGCATTAGATGTTTTTAAAACATCGTACCGCATGGTAGCTTCATCAAGTAGATTTTTAAGAGTGTCTTTTTCAGAAACTGCTGATGCATATTGTACATCTTTTTGTTGGATAGTTTCTGTTACTTTGTTTTTGTCCCAGATTATATAACCCCAGGTGCCTAATAATACTATTACCAGTCCGATGGTTAAAAAAAATCTCCAGTCCGTTTTGGGGGACTGCGGCGGTGTGGGAGGTTGTGGTGTTGCTGAGGGAAAATTTTCAAATGCCATGTTAATTGTTTTTTGGTGTTATTAATGGGTTTCTTTAATGTAAAAAGCCGAACCAAATTATGAAAGTATCAATTTATTGATTCAATCGCTTCCTTTGATCAAATTCCAAAATCATGCCAATTGAATTAATTGTTTTATTAATATGCAATTAAATTTGCATCAACTAGCGTTAATTTATTTCTAAAATTATCTTTTATTTATGATATGTACAATAGTGCTTTTGCTGGTTTCGGATATTTTTATTAAGAATGCATGATATGGTCATTTAAAAAACAAAAGTCTTCCATTATGAAAAGCCATTGTTATTAGTTGTGGTATTGTATTTTTTGAGCATTGCCTGATGGTACCAGCCAATCGCATCGGTTATTTAAATGGCATTAATGCTTTTCAGTAAAAAATTACACAGGAAGTTATCATGTTGATTGTTTTTGCAGTGTTGTATCTAAAGGAACAATTTCACTGGAAATACCTGGTAAGTTTTGCTTTTTTATTGGGAGCTGTATATTTTATGTTTAAAAAATAGCGGGCAATATTCTCTACACTAGTTAAAAAAAATTAGTTTGTTTATTCGTAGCTGATGATTTTTTTGATTTTTTGTAATGCTTAAGTTTAGATATTTTTTTGGTGATTACGAAATAATGTCAAGCAATTTTCTTCTGAATAAACAGTAATATTTAATGTCCTGCAATTGCTGTTGATAATGTTGCACTTAGTTCATTAATAATTTACCAATTTTACCATCTTTTCCTGCAAAAAAAACTGCTTTACCATTTTTTGCTTTTTTGCATACATTAAAACTTTCTTTGCTTATCCATTGCCAGTTGCTGCCCTCATCGTTACTAAAATCTATACCACTAAGCCCACTGCAAATCCAGTTCTTTTTACCGATATATTCTACACAACTCCTATAACCATGGGGTGCTGTAGCAGGGAATTTCCAAGTATTTCCGGTATCAATAGTAATAACGCAATTGCCGGTGCTGGAATCTTTAGTATTAAAATCGCCACCCACAATTATCATAATTTTTTTGTTTTTTATGGCAATAGAATTGGCTCCCGTTGATTGTTTTCCTTGTAGTAAGGGTAAATCAATTTGTTTATTTTTTATCAATAGCCTGCTACGCAAACCACCGGTTACAATCACTGCTTCCTGTTGCGTTAGCTTTCTTACATTTGTGCCACTGCTTGCAAACATCGCTTCACCACTGTCTGTTAACGGGTAGTTTGCAGCAGGAATATCTCTCCAGCTAATGCCACCATCAAACGTTCTTGCAATAAATATTTTATTGTTAATAGGGTCTCCAACTACAATGCCACTATTAATATTCCAGAATTCCATCGCATCTAAAAACATCCCCTTCGTCTTATTTTCATATACTATCTTCCACGTTTCGCCGGCATCAGCAGTGCGTAAAATATAGGCAGGTTCAGCAACTCCCATTATCACTGCACTGGTTTCGTCAAATGCCTCAATATCTCTGAAATCAGTTTTTTCAAAACCCTTTACGGAAATCCATTTCCATGTATGTCCACTGTCCACGCTTTTTCCTACCATACCATTGCTTCCGCTTACCCATATTACACGGTCATCCACCACACTCAACCCACGTAATGAGGTTTTTTGACCAGATGTTATTACATTAATTGTTTGAGCATTTGTACTTAAATGATTGTACAGGCATGCAAGGATTAAAATTATTCTTTTAGTATTCAATAGCATAAGTGATTTTTGCATCCAAGGTAAAGAATTTATCGGGTGGAGAGTATTTAGTACTTAGTATTGAGTACTTAGTCTTAAATATAGAGATTGAAAAATTGAGTTTAAAATTTTGGGTGAACCAGTGTAAATATCCAACTATCAATTTTATCAATTATCAATTTAATTACCATGATTCCTTATTGGATGAGCAGGACAGGATCATTGCATTTCGTCCCGGCGGGATTTTTGCCTGCATAATCATCTGTCTAAAAGATACCAATGGCGAAACCCCAACGTATTGTACCCCTGCAATAAATACGCTCCGCCTTTAAACATGTAGGTAATGCATGGGCTTAAAATACTTAACCAATTGTATTTAATAAAATAATGCATTGCTATGTTTAGCTTTATTGCCATTGCATAAAGTTTTAAAATACTACTGGGTGTGGGAGGATAATTGTTGTGCCTGCCCTCAACGTGGGGTCTTCGCCTGCATAATCTTCAATTTAAAAAATACCATCGGCGAAACACCAACTTATCGTACGCATGCAATAAGTGCACTCAGTCATTAAACAGCCAGATAATGCGTGGGCTTAAAGCACCTAACCAATTGTATTTTATTAAGTGCAATGCTTTGTTTAGCTTTATTGCCGTTGTAAAAAAGTTATAAAAATACTGTTGCGGGAGCTTAATTGTGGTGGCTGCATTAAACGCCGGGGTTTTGCAGTAGCTGCATCATTATTTAAATAGTGTAATGCGAAAACCCCGCCGATACATTAAATATTATAACTTAACCAGGTGGTTGGTGTGGACAGCGACTACGGCTCAACCTCGGACGGTGTCTCCACTTACCGATAGGGAGAATTTGAAACGCATCTGGTAGCTATTGCATTTAAAGAAATATTTTCTTTATTTTATATCACCAAAATAACAAAATACATGCGTCGGAATCTAATCATTTTTTTTGCAGTATGCATATTTTTTTCAGGGGCTTTGCTGGCACAGCCTTCGTTGCAAAAACTACAGACTACACTACAGACCGAAAAGCAAAACACTGCCAGCTCTTATTACCGTGTGGAAATAGATGGCAGTCTGCCGTTTATCGGCAATTTGTATTTTTCTCCAGACAAGCGAATTAATACTGCAAACATTGCAGGCTGGCTAATGCAGAAGATGGCGTTTAGGGCAAACGTGGATAACCTGCAAAGCAGCAGGAAGGCCGATAGTTATTTTGGTGCGGCACTCACCCGGTATCAGCAGTATTTTAAAGGGATAAAAGTAATGTATGGCACGGTGGTGGAAACAGCCATCAGCGGGCAAGTGGCCAGTTTGCAACTGGAATTTTATTCGCTGCCGGATAACACCAATACAACAGCCGTAATTACTGAGCGAAAAGCATTTAACAAAGCGCTGCAATATGTGGCCGCAACCAAATATGTATGGGAAAACAATCCATTGCAGATGCCGGAATATCAACAACCCACGGGCGAGCTGGTCATTGTAGAAGACCAATTGGTGCATCCGGGAAGCATGTGCCTGGCTTACCGTTTTGATATCTACGCTGTAATGCCCGCCAGCCGGCAGCATATTTTTATTGATGCTGTTAGCGGCAATGTGGTGCTTACAACTTCCATTATGCAGCACGTAGGCATGGCACAGGCAGGTAAACAAAAAGCAATTACCATCCCAACAGAAAGACACTCTTTTTTGAATCTATTGCAGCCACCATTGCTGGCAAATACAGTTGGTATGGCAGATACCCGATACAGCTTACGTAGGGCCATCATAACCACGCCAAGTGTAGGACTGGGCTTTGAACTGTTGGCCACAGGCATTGGCGACAACACAACCATTCAAACGCTGGATATGAGTAACAATATTGACTTTAGTGGGGTAAACCAGTTGTATGATGACGACAATAACTGGACGGCAGCGGAGTACCACAATTCCATTTATCAGGATGCGGCATTAGACGCACACTGGGGGCAGGAAAAAGTGGTAAAGTATTGGTGGGACAGGCATTTTAGAAAAAGCTACGATAACAACAATACAACACTCAAGGGGTATGTTCATTTTGGCTCGAACGTGGATAATGCATTTTGGAATGGTAATGCTATGCAGTATGGAGATGGCTCGGCCAATCCGCCTAACGGCTGCAACCCCTGGGTATCGTTGGATCTTTGTGGTCATGAAATTGGCCATGCCATTTGCCAGGCTACAGCCGGCTTAAAATATGAAAGAGAATCTGGTGCATTAAACGAAGGCTTTAGTGACATTTGGGGTGCCTGCGTAGAAAATTATATGAAAGATACCATCACAAAAAAACCCTTTTCGTTGTTTGAGGACATTGTTCTGCCGCAACGGTTAAAACCTTACGTCCGGTCTATGGAGAATCCCTCAACAGATATTTGGAACAGTGCCAATACTTATCTGAAAACACCCCAATGGAGAGATGCAACAATTGCAGGATGTGCAGCACCAACAGTCCCAAACGACCAGTGTGGTGTACATACCAACAGCGGCATTTTAAACAAATGGTTTTACCTGGTTACTAATGGCGGCAGCGGTACCAATGGAAATAATTTTGCCTACAACGTAGCCGGACTTGGATTTGACAAAACGGAGCGGATTACTTTTTTGGCAGAGCAGATGCTTACACCTAATTCTACATTTGGCGCAGCCCGAACTGCTACATTGAATGCTGTAAATATTCTGGCTTCCTCTCCCAATACATTGGGAATTAACTTTGCTGATACATCTAATGTAGTAGCTGCCTGGAATGCAGTGGGTGTAGGCGATAGCATTTTTACCATGACGAATACGCCTGTATTTGCCAGCAATATATTTACATCCATTGGGGTTGGCAAATGGGGATATATTTGGGCTGGCACAGCCAATAACGGCTTCTATAAATACAACGGCACCGTTTGGCAAAAGGCACCTAACCTCACCAACCACAATATTTCCCAAATTTTACCCGATAAGGATGGCGGCATTTGGATTGCTCAATTTGGCAGATCAGGCGCTCAGGCTAATCTTGGCGGAATTGGCTATTATGCGGATTCCAGTTTTACCTATTTGCAATACAGTGAATCTGACGGATTACCTACCAGAAATGTTCGAGGTATTTTTATCAACAACGAATTGAACCTGCTGCCTGGTCAAAAACTAAAAAGAGTTTGGGGCACATGTTTTGCAGATTTAACAGCGGGTATTTCCAGACCCGGTTCTGTTGTGTTTGGCAAAGAAGTTCCGGTTCCTCCAATATCTTTTAGCAAACAAAAAAATGGCGTAAACCAAGGTAACGGATTTTGCCTGGGCATTGGTGGCAACAATACTGAAGTATGGGTTTTTGCATCCTCCAACGCTGCAACAGGCGGCGGACAAATACTGCGTTATCGAACGGTAGACACTGCTTTTATTGGCTTTTACGACAATACAAATACACCACTTCCTCTCGGCTTTAATGTTAAAGCCATTTACTACGACGCCGTTTATAAAAACTGGTGGATTGGGCTTACCACAGGCGGCATTTTTATTTACAGCACACTCAGCAGTACATGGACAAGCATCAATTTCCCTGTAATATTTTCCCCCGGAACAATTATCAACAATAACGCCATTACTGGCGATATCAGGGGTAATATATACATTGGCACAACTAACGGCTATGTGGTGGTGGGAGACCCCCTCGGCGGCACACCTACAAATCCATATAACGAAGCAGATTATAAGTTGTACACAACAGCCAATGCCGGCATCCCCAGCAACAATGTAAGATCGCTGGCTTTGGATTACAATAACAACCGACTGCTTATTGCTACTGATGGTGGAATTATTTTTAAATATACTTTATGCAGGAGCTGCACTGGCGGCAATAATTCCACCACTGCAAATGCTGGTCCCTGGAACGATCCAACTACCTGGACAACCCAGGCGGTGCCAAATATATTGACCAATGTAGTGATCAGGCATACCATAACAATTGCTGCCAATGCAGAATGTAAGTCTCTAAAGGTAATAGCGCCTGGCAATGTTACTATCGCACAGGGGGTAGATTTGAAGGTGAATAATGTAAGTTATTTGCTTACGCCTACGCCGCAGTAAATAGGATACATTTAATATCCATTCTGCAAATGTGGCTTGTAAATCAAACTTCAAATAAGTTAAAATTATCTTTCTGCAGCAAAGGGCAGCAGCGGTTGGGGCTTCTTTTTGCAAGCCGCTTAGTTGTTGCCTTATTACTGGTATTACGCTATGGCTTTGCATTTTTTCTGACGGGTTAGTTTCAGCAGGACGGCGGTGGGCAGTTTCTGTTTACCTGTTTGCTGCATGCCCTGCAGCCCCTGCGTAACAGAAAGTAATACTGCTATTGCTGCATTGCTCAATCCATAAATTTGCCGCAATTCTTTTATCCGGTTCATTCATTTTTTTTATGAGACAAAACAGCAAAATATTTTGTTAGCATTTAATCTAACCAAAATTTTATTATACAAAGATGGCTTGTTGATTAGAATTGTCTATTAAAGAAATTGAAAAAATTGAATGACTATTTGCAATTAGGAACAAACCGATTAAAAAACTGTAGAGCCTTAGGCTCGCTTCTGTTTTGTAATCCAGCCTTAGGCGGGAGATTTTAATCCGTTGTGTTTTAAGAAACAAGCTATCTGAGAGCCGAAGGCTAGGCGCATATTGTTGTGTCTTTAAATAAACCTAGATGTTTTCAACTAACTGTTACTGAATTTTTATATGGGCCGAACCTACGGTTCTTTTTAGATTATCTGTTACTTCATCAACGGGTTGAAACCCATTGTTACAATATTAACCAAGGCTACGCCTCTTAGCTCCTAATTGCGGATAGTCATTAAAAAAATTGTAAAATTGCCCCTTTATAAAAGGCTGCATTTAAAATAAGGTTTACAGCAAGAGTGGCATGATGGCGCATGGGCATTTTACAGTTATCAGTGTCATCAAGACAAACATCGCCGGACTTTTATTTGTTAGTTTGTAAATTTTATATCTTTTTCCTTTAGCTATTGTGACCGCTGTGATTGGGGGCATCACAGCAATTAATCACATAACTATCGCATCTCTGCCTGCATCAATACCCAACCCGTTTGTGGCTATTTTACTACTAACCAAAACAGCAGCAGAAAATGCAAAAAAACAAAAATGGACCGCATAGCGAAGTTTTACAAAAATTGTAAGTAACTAAAGTGCGGTTGAAATATATTTACTCCGGGAACTGTTGTTAATTTGGATTATTGAAAAAAAAATCGCAAATTGTTAATAGTACTTAGAAAATAAAAGGAAAATGAAACTATCAAAATTTCCACGGCATGCCAGCATATGAAATAGAAATCATTTTAAACCGGCAGTTAGCAGATTGCCTTTCCATTCCTGTGTTTATTACGGATACCCAGGGCAACCTTATCTTTTACAATGAACCTGCCGAAGAAATTTTTGGACAGCGATTTGAGGATACCGGTGAAATGCCGGTAGAAAAATGGTCAACCATGTTTAGGCCGGTTGATGAAAGTGGAATTATACTTCCGCCAGCCGAATTGCCGCTGGTGCAAACTTTACAAAATGCAACACCACACCATAAAACCTTCTGGATAGAAAGTCTGCAGGGAAAAAATCAAAAAATTTCGGTAACATCCTACCCCATCATCGGTAGAACAGGATCGATGTCGGGGGCTGTTGCTATTTTCTGGAAATCAAACGATTAATGAAAATTAAATTATGGGGTGTACGTGGATCCATCACTACTACTGGCCCCGAAACCGCTTATTATGGAGGCAATACTTCTTGCGTAGATGTATGGGAAGATGGTTGCCTGTTGGTTTTAGATGGCGGATCGGGCATACAAAAGCTGGTTGTAAATAATGAACTGTCTACAAATCGGATTGACGTATTATTAACCCACCTGCATATGGATCATATACAGGGACTTGGTTTTTTTAAACCGTTGTTTGATCCCTCGATGGAGGTGCATATATGGGGGCCGGCAAGCATTACAAGAACGTTGCATGCAAGGCTGAGCCGGTATCTGTCCCCACCACTTTTCCCGGTGCTCATTCGTGATTTACCCTGTAAGCTTACATTGCATGAAGTAGAAAACAGTCATTTTGCAATTGGCCCATTTACCGTCCATTCTAATTATGTAATTCATCCAGGGCCTACGGTGGGTTACCGGGTTACCGGCCGCCAATCTACCTTCGCTTACATTCCTGATCATGAGCCGGCATTGGGAAAAAACGGCATTATAAGAAATAACCAGTGGCTTTCTGGATTTGATTTGGCTGCCGGTGCCGATTTATTATTGCACGACGCTCAGTACACTGAGCAGGAGTATCTAAATAAAAAAGGCTGGGGACATTCCTCAATGGAAGATGCCGGGCTGTTTGCCTCTATGGCAGGTGTAAAAAGGGTTTTATTTGCCCATCACGATCCTTCCCGAACCGATATAGAACTGGATAATATTTTTACTAAATTTCAGGAAAAAGCCAGTTACCCATTCAATTACCAACTTGCAAGAGAAGGTATGGAAATTATACTGGATAAATTTTAACAGCAGTTTTTATATTGCTGAGGTTGAAGAAGCATGGTACCTTAAATGCTACAAGTTTAATAAATAATAATACTATAAAACTTCTTCCAGTTAGCGTTTGCTAATCTTTCACATGCGATGTCTTTGCCATGGTTTTTGCTTTTTACTTTAGGTATGGCCTTTTTAGGAAACGAAAATGAGGGCAGCTTTCCATACTGTCTATAAAATATTTAAAACAAATTGGATGATATAAATTTGAAAAAGCCGGTTACAATAGCGGCGTCTTCCAAGGCTGGCAAACAAAGCCTTAGTAGAGCCTCGCCCTGTTAGCAGGATGACTTTTAACAAGCGACTGCAATGAAGAGATGGAGCAGCAATTGTTTATTTTATTGCTGTAATAACCGTAATCATCCTCTGCCAGGTAGCAACCTGTAAGGGATAATCCATTCACAATCCTATGTATCAATTACAACTTAATTCAGCTCAGCTTTTAAAAATTTTCCGGTAAAACTTCCTTTCACTTTTACCAATCCTTCCGGTACCCCTTCAAACAAAACCAACCCGCCGCCATCACCACCTTCGGGCCCGATATCAATTACATGATCGGCTACTTTTATTACATCCATATTGTGTTCAATCACCAAAACAGAATTACCCCTGTCCACCAGTTTATTAATTACTTCCAATAGGTGCTGAATATCCTGAAAATGCAAACCTGTTGTAGGTTCATCTAAAATATAAAATGTTTTTCCGGTATCTTTTTTGCCCAGTTCTGTTGATAGTTTTACACGCTGTGCTTCACCACCACTAAGCGTTACGGCACTTTGCCCCAGTGTTATATATCCAAGTCCTACCTCCCTTAACACTTTTATTTTACGATAAATGTAGGGCACTGCCTGAAAAAATTCTACGGCTTCATCCACCGTCATATTCAGTACATCACTGATGGATTTTCCTTTGTAGCGGATCTCTAATGTTTCCCTGTTGTAACGTTTGCCATTGCATTTTTCACAATGCACATAAACATCCGGAAGAAAATTCATTTCAATCACCCGCATGCCGCCACCTTCACACACTTCGCAACGGCCACTCTTTACATTAAATGAAAAACGACCAGCGGTATAACCACGGATTTTTGCTTCGGGTACCATTGCAAATAATGTTCTGATATCCGTAAAAAATCCGCAGTAGGTAGCAGGGTTACTTCTGGGTGTTCGTCCAATCGGGCTCTGGTCAATTTCAATAACTTTATCAATCAGTTCCAACCCTTTAATGCTTTTGTATTCCAGCGGATTGGCTTTTGAATTATAGCAAAACTTGCTAAGCAAGGGGTATAATGTTTCATTCACCAGGGTTGATTTTCCACTGCCACTTACACCAGTAACTACAATCAGTTTTCCTAAAGGAAATTTTACGGATACATTTTTTAAATTATTTCCTTTCACGCCAGTCAGCTCAATAAACTTGCCATTTCCTTTTCTCCTTTCTGTGGGTATTTCAATCTTTTTAACACCACTTAAATATTGTGCCGTATCGGAGTTGGAAGCCAACACTTCTTCGGGTGTGCCCATCGCTACAATTTCGCCGCCATGTTTGCCTGCTTTGG
>JAYTTM010000609.1:0-1470 GCA_043745055.1 Chitinophagaceae bacterium
GTCGCACTCTTATATCTTTGATATCTCTAATCATCAAGGAGAAAGGTGGCAGTAACTCGGGTTCGCACATAAGGCGGTTATTAACCAGCCAGGGTACAAGGACGATCTGCCATCTTAATCTTTTAAGAGCCTGAACAGTTCAAAAGGCTGTGAGTTATATTTCACAAGCAAGTATTCTATAAGAGCAGGCGGTTGAAAAGAGTCTCTGAGTTGATGAGGTTTAAACCGGAGTTATATGAGAGACGTTAAAGTAACCCGCTATAATGTGGGTATTGATTTTGGAAGTGAGCAGATGGATGTAAAGCTGGGAGTTCAGTATGAGGATGGGATTAGAAAGATTTTATTTTCCAGACGTTTTGAGAACAGGGAAGGCGGATTTAAAAGTTTGGATGGATGGTCAAAAGAGAAATGCAGGCAAAAGGATGTGGAGGTAAGGGTTAGCTGCGAAGCAACGGGCGTATATCATGAAAGGTGCTGCTACTTTTTACATGCACTGGGGTATTATGTAACAGTAGAGGTACCGAGCCGGGTAAAAAGCTATAAGAAATCATGCGGCTATCATTCAAAGAATGACAACATCGATGCAACAGCTTTGGCGTATATGGGCCTGGAAAAGAATCTACGCAAATGGGAGCCTATCAATTCATTTTATTATGAGTTGCGTTCGCTCACCAGGTATCATCAGTCATTGCAGGAAATGCAGACCTCTTTACGCAATCAGCTGCATGCAGAACAAAGCGGCATGCACACATCGAAGCAGGTGGTAAAACAGCTAAAGGCAGGGATCAAATTATTTGCAGGGCAACTGGAGGAGCTTGAAAAAGAGATTGACAAAAAGATAGCATCAGAACCGGAAGTGGAAAGCAAAGTGGCAAAAATAACAAAGCTGAAAGGAGTTGGTATAATGACGGTGGCCACGGTGCTTGCAGAAACAAATGGGTTTACATGGTTCAACAACCGCAGGCAAGTCACTAAGTATGCTGGCTATGATGTTATTGAAGACCAGTCAGGAAAAAGGAAAGGGAAAAGTAAAATCTCCAAGAGAGGAAATACACATATCCGCAGGATATTGTACTTTCCGGCTATTAACATGGTTACGTACAAAGTGAAACCTTTTGTTGCTAAGTACGAAAGGATTTTTGAGCGTACGAAAATAAAAATGAAAGGCTATACGGCACTGCAAAAAGATTTGTTACTGATGATCTTTACGTTATGGAAGTATGACAGGGAATATGACACTGACTATCAAAATCAACAGAAGAAAAAAGTAATATCCTGAGATTGTGAGGCGAAGCCCTCTTTGGCTAAAACCCGAAGGGTTTTGGAAACATCGGATAAACTATCATAAAAAAGTAGCCACCTGATAAAGTGGCTACACTAGATGGACATCCGTTGACTGCTCAGCGCATGCCCTCTTTGGCTAATGTAAAGTTCAAATTATTTTTTGATTTTAATGACAGTTCCTTGTAC
>JAYTTM010000610.1:0-1470 GCA_043745055.1 Chitinophagaceae bacterium
ATTTTAAATTATAGATACTGTTCCAGCCAACATGCGGCACTTTAAATACCTGGCTTACCGGTGGAACAAATAATTTCACCTCTTCCTTAAAAATTCCCAGACAATCTGTATCGCCTTCTTCGGAATGATTACACATTAATTGCTGGCCCAGGCAAATACCTAAAACCGGTTGTTGCAATGAAACAATCAACTTATCCAAAGCCTTTTCCCGTAAATATTGCATTGCCGGAGCTGCATGGCCCACGCCGGGAAAAATAACTTTTTTTGCATTGCGGATAACCGATTCATCATCGGTAACCACGGACTCAACACCCAGCCGCTGCAATGCATATTGCACGCTTTGTACATTGCCAGAATTATATTTTATTATGGCAACCAGACCCCCCTGCCCCCCAAAGGGGGGTTTTGAACCCTCCGTGTTTGAATAGACTTTATTTATTGAATTATTACTCATTTGTTGCTATAATATTTTGCGCTAAAGTTTACACCTTTTAAAAAGGTGTAAACTTTATAAAACTCCCTTCGTTGAAGGAAGTGTGTTGTTATTGATATCTCTTTTCACCGCCATTTTGATGGCCTTTGCAAAAGCCTTAAAGATAGATTCTATTTTATGATGTTCGTTCTCTCCTGTTGCTTTAATATTTAAATTGGATTTGCTTGCATCGCTGAAAGATTTAAAGAAGTGATAAAACATTTCTGTTGGCATCTCTCCAATTTTTTCTCGTTTAAAATCTGCATCCCAAACAATCCAATTACGACCTCCAAAATCGATTGCTACCTGGGCCAGGCAATCATCCATCGGTAATAAAAAACCGTAGCGCTCAATGCCTCTTTTGTCTCCCAATGCCTTTGCAATGCACTCGCCAAAAGCAATGCCGGTATCTTCAATACTGTGGTGTTCATCAATATGCAGATCGCCTTTACACTCAATTGATAAATCAATATTTCCATGCCTTGCAATCTGATCCAACATATGATCAAAGAACGGCAAGCCTGTTGAAATAATTGCTTTACCAGTGCCATCTAAATTTACCGTAATGGAAATTTTTGTTTCATTTGTATTGCGCTGGTGACTAACAATACGGGGAGGCAATTTTAAATAATTATAAATATCCTGCCAGTTAGGAGACTCCAGTACAATTACATTTTTTCTTAAATCTTCGATGGTTGAATTAATTTCTGCTGCACCGAGTGCCGAATCATTATTTAGCCAAAAGCCTTTACAGCCAATGTTTTTAGCCAGTTGCATATCTGTAACCCTGTCGCCAATTACAAATGAATTAGCAAGATCGTAATCGGGATTGTTAAGGTATTTAGTAAGCATGCCGGTACCTGGCTTACGGGTGGGAGCCTGTTCCGCAGGAAAGGTTCGGTCAATAAAAACATTTGAAAAATTGATGGCTTCATTTTGTAAACTATTGATAACAAAATTATGCACCGGCCAAAAAGTATCTTCGGGAAAAGATGCAG
>JAYTTM010000611.1:0-1469 GCA_043745055.1 Chitinophagaceae bacterium
AAAGAACCATTCGTCCTGAACATCTAAAGTATTTAAATGATTTTCGATAAAATAGCCGTACCCTGCCAAAGTATTGTAACCGCTTAAATTTTGTGCATAAGTAACCGTACCGCCTGTATGAGAAACAATACTATCGTTACTTATTTGGTCGTGTAATTTCCTAACGCATAACCTGCCGCCAGTAAAATTCATGCCACTCAAAGCGGCATCCGTAATGTAGGTAGTTGCATCAAAAGCGGAGTAGTAGTTATACGCCGTGTTTGGATACCTCCCCAGTGCTTTTATAACCCCTCCAATTGTTACGGCGTTTGGCTTGTTAGTGTTGCTTAATGCTGCACTCTCCCAAATATTGCCACCGATATTTGTAAAACTCGAAGCAGTTGAAAAACCTGTAATGATGGGCTTTGCGCCTGCGCCATAAGCCCCAAATTTTAAGTTTGACCTTTTTACTATTATCCCACCATAAAAAACGTCTCCCCGATTAAATAAAATACTATCGTTTGCTGCAAATGTAAATCCATTAATCTTTGCAATAGATAGCCAGGTGGTACTTGTTGTAAGGCCGTTATTTGCATCGCTCCCAGCGTTGCTTACATAGTAATTGGTTGCAAACAATTTAAAGGGTAAGAAAAGAAGAAAAAGAAATTTTTTCATTAGTTGGTTGAGATGTTTATATAATTCAATGTTTGCCCGGTGCCGGCTGCTGAAACTCTGACCCTAACAAATTTTGCGTTCAAATTTTGATTAAGGATTAATGTATTGGTACTAGCCATTGTCGCTACTGCTGCTCCAATTATAAACCAGTTGGCATTATCCATACTATATTCTACTTGTAAACTGCATGGGGTTGTTGCTGCCCCACTTGATACACTAACTGTAACGCTTTGCGAACCTGATATATTAAACGACGCTGTGGTAGCGGACAAAGTATTGGGTGCAATGATTCTATCATAAAAATTGTAGGCATACCTACCAATTGTTTGTTTTAATACCCTGCTGACAATATTGGTAAAAGAGGGAGTAGTACCAGTAATTGTGCGAACATACCTAATAGCTGTACCACTTAATTGAATGACAGGACTTACATAATATCCCGTAGCTGTTATTCGTTCAAAATGGTAAATATCACGCCAATTATTACTATTGTCCTGGCTCTCTTGTACCACTACATCCATAGTTGGTAATGTGCCTGATACAGATGTAACGGTCACTGCAAAAGAGCCTGATTGATGAGTAGTAGTTGCAATACTGGAAGATGTTGTAGTAGTTGTAATTGCAGCTGAAGTTATATCTGTTGAAATTGCAGAGTTTAAATTGGTCTGCGTATTGACAGCATTACCGACCAGTACGTAAGGTCCTGAACTTTGTATGCCTGTAACTTTAATAGTAGTGGTACCTGCCGAGGTGGCTGTTGTAAGTCTAAATCTGCAATACAAGCCATTAACCTGAATAACTGCTGCTGTGGCCGC
>JAYTTM010000612.1:0-5353 GCA_043745055.1 Chitinophagaceae bacterium
GCCTGCTGAACAAAAGTGCTTTCAACGGCATTGATGTGCACATGTGTATCAAATTTTTCAACCTTTTCAAAATCTGCGGCGGTATAATAATCCACTGCTGTTGCAGCCTGTTCTGTAGTGGTCGACGACTGTTCTGCTGTGGTGGTTGATGACGGTGAGCCACAACCCTGAACTAAAAGAAAAGCAACATACAAGGCAAAGATTCTTATGCAAATACTCAATTTCATAAATTAATTTTTAAAGGTGAAGCATTTAATAAATGATGATCATTAATGTGAAGTACGGGGACTAAATTCTAATAAAAAGCTTCTTCTTGTACATCCAGTTTAGAATTAGCCAAAGTATTAACAAGGTGATGCCGCCACTTACCAGGGAGGCGTAAGGGGTGCCAAATATTTTATCAAAATTTTCACCCAAATGAATGTAAAGAGAATGATGAATTAATGATCTTAAACCGCCGTCTGCCATTACATAAGCAGCGATGGAATTAGCACCAATTACCATCAGGAAATAAGACCATTTTTTTTTGCCGGAAAGATCTACAATGCCGTAAAAAAACGCCAGGAATAAAAAGCAAATACCTGCGCTGAAAATAGTCCAGGCTGGTGTCCAGATGCGTTTTACAATTGGATTGATACCGGTAACATGTAACAGTATTCCAATGGCAAGGAACAAAATGCCCATCTTTACGAAGAAGCTTAATTTTTCTTTTGGTGCCTTGGCCGAATGCAGGGTATTACCAGCCAGCAAACCGATAATCATGGTACCAAGCGTTGGAATAAAACTGAGTGTTGAGTAACCTCCACCGTTATTTGTAAAAGGAGATTTTCGTGGAAAGAGATTCAGGAACCAGCGGTCAAATGCCCAGGCCAGGTTGGTATTTTTGTTCCAATGAGCAGCAATGCCAGTAAGGTTATGCTCCCAGTTTGGCGTAACGCCAGCGCTTGCATAATCGAAGCCCGGACCGGGCAGCGGATACAAAAAGAAAGCAAGCCAGTAACCAACTAAAATTACCACCAGTGCAATAACCTGCACCCGCTGAGAATATAAGCCCAGCAATACCAGGAACGTATAGCCCAAACCGATTTGTGAAAGTGTATCTTCAAATGTAAAGTAGGTTTGTGTGGAATCCATTGAACGCAAAAAGACGCCCAGGAAAATTAAAATCAATGATCGTTTAACGGTGTGCAGCATAAGGTGGCCGGTACTGCTCCCTTTATTTTTTCTGCTGGCCATAGAGAAGGGCAACACAACGCCAACAAGGAAGGTGAATGAAGGCTGAATCATGTCATGCAGTGCCAGCCAGGTCCATTCCACATGACTTTGGTGAAAGTTCATAAAACTCCAGAAACCATTGCCCGGCAATGCTTCCGAGACAGACTGAAATGAAAGTACTTCTCCCATCATCAGCAGCATTACAAAGCCGCGGTAAACATCTACCGAAGCAATCCTGTTAATGGGTAAAGATGCAGCAATCGAGTTGCTTTTAGCCGTTGTAGCGGCGGCTGGTATTGTAAAATTTTCCATGGCTGTTTATAAGGTTATTGTTTATGATTAAGTCTTTGATGCGATTTATTTAATTGCTTTAAGCATCACCGAATGCTGCCCGAATTTTCTGTTTTTCTGCGATGCTTTTTCTCCATGGTCTGTATAGCTGCCTGTTAAAACAATTACTTGATTAGCACTTTGCTGTAGCGGCTTTTGCCTTGTACGAAAAGAGCCTTCAATGCCAGGGTAATACGTGACGTCAGAATTACCGTTCTTCGTCAGTATCCAGTTGATTACCTGGTTCAGCTCTGCTGCTTTCATGGCTTTGTGCGGCGGCATCGCAACAGGCCCCCAAACATCTTTTGTTCCATTCAACACGTTAGCGGTAAGCTTGTCAATTACCGTTTTGCTCTGCGGATATTTTTTAGCAATCAGTTCAAAAGATGGCCCTATCAATTTTCCCTTGGACGCATGACAGGTGAAACAATCTGAATTTTTCAACAATGTTAATCCGGGATGTTCACTAACCATTTTCTCCTTCGATGCCATGTATGCTTTTGCTTTGCTGATGTTGTTAAAATAACTCACTTCCAGTAACACTTCTTTGGCATTTATCTCATCATACTCAGAGTTGCCGTCTTCAGCATCATTTACTTTTATGCTGTATCGTATCACTTCATTCCATCTAAATTTTCCATCAGCAACAGGGCTGGCGATAAATACTTTTGGTGGGGCATTTGGTGCGTTTTTGCTGGAAGACACAAAGGCTGTCATCAGCCAAAAAACAACAGTTAAAATTGCGATGCTACAATGTAATCCTGGTCTTGTCATCTTCATTTTGTACGGGATGGTAGGCTACGCCTGGTGTATTTCGTTGGCCACACGATTGGCGGATCTTGTTGCTGCTTCTGTGCCCCAGTTCAGGTTATCTGCATAAGCGCCGGCAAAGTGAATGCGACCATGCGGCTTCATCAGGTTGGGCCAAAATTTCTTTAAAGTTCCCACCGCAAAAGGCAATCTTTCGCAGGTGGAAGAATAAGTTTCCTTTGTCCAATCTCTGCTGATGGCTAGCTCAATGGTATCTCTTTTACCGGGATAAGTTTCCCTAAAAGCAGCGAGAGCTCTTTGCGGAGAAACGCCACCAGGACCAGTTCCCAGCACAATTACCCTATGTGTATCTACTTCATCTGCGGAGTGCCAAACATCACCCAGGTCCGGGTGACCGATGAACAAATTGATATTTGGCAGCCCATCATCCAGCCAGAATTTTGAGCTTGCCTGAAATACAAATCTTGAGTATGAATCGTAGGTGAGATTATCAAAAATATATTGCTTTTCAGGTGGCATGGCCGGCTGCACCGGGATATTGCGGAAGGCCGGCAGGGGAATGCAATTCACAAAATAATCGGCAGACATTTGCTGCTCCTGGTTGTATTTTTTGTAGGTGACAGTTACACCGCTGTCGCTGTTTTTAATGGACACAACAGGACTATTTAACCAAACTCGTGGACCTAATTTTTTTGCAAAAGCGTTCGGCAGCATTTGATTTCCACCTTTTAAGCGGTGTACATCTGTTGGAAAAACAGGCACACCCCTTAAGTTAAGAATGGCGGCATACCATAAGCTGAATAAAGCCGATTCACCTTCACCACCAAGAAAGCCTAAGGCTGTTTTTGAAGCTCCTTCCTTTTTGAAAAAATCAGCTGCAGTAAATTTATCGTAATCATCATACCCCACACCAAAGGGTTGGTATTCGTCTGTAAACTTTTCAAGATGTGGCGCCGTGTACAAGGTTTGTAATTCGCCCCATGCATTCTCCCCGAGATACTTTACTTCCCGTTCATTAAAACCCAACCTTTTTAGTATCCCTGGATCAGCCAACATCTCCTCGCTGTAATACTTGCCATCAATGCGGCGCTGTATGCCACGCCGCCTCGGGTAGGGAAGCACCTCAAGTGCCAGTTCTTTGGCATATTCAAGATATAATTTATACCCAGGCTTTGCGATATGCTCCATACCAAAGTCGCCATATAAACCATCAGACAAACCATCATGCACTGTAAAAACATGGCCTCCATGCCTACCAGAAGCTTCGAGTACGGTTACATCGTGCCCCTTCTTCATCAACTCATAAGCACAGCAAAGCCCGGCTAGCCCGGCTCCACCAACAATTACTTTTTTGGGTGATGCATTTTGTTGTATCAGTGGCTCAGCAGCAGCTTTAGCCGCTTCAGCAATTGCAGTTTCAGCGAAGATAGTGGCGCCTAAACCTCCCATCACTGTCTTCTTAATAAAGTCCCTTCTTTCAAGGTTATTCATAGAATTCGTGGTTTAAAAATTAAATTGAACAGGTTTTAACTAAAGCCGGAAAACAGAACAATTCCAGCAGCAACCATTAAAATTTTATAGTTGGTTTTTTGATATTTTTTTTCAGGTTAAGGATATCGCTTAGTCAGTAGGTTAAAGGATATTTTGAAAAAAATGGCAGCATTTCAATCAATAGAAAAATCTAGTTAAATCTACGGTTTTAATTCCGAAAAAAAATGCTGCAACGCAGGCTGTTTAATAGTTTATTCCTACGCAAACGGTTGATAACACGATGCAAACGTTTGTTCAAAAAAGCAAGGAGAAAAATAATTTTTATAATTTCTTTTATACTACGGCTTTCATCTTTTTTTTCAGCACGTAATTTGGGTAATTTACCGCCAACTTTAAAATATCATAACTATTTTCTGAGAATGTCTTTTCCCATATTTCAGTCTCTTACGGCGTTCAATTATAAAAGCTTTTTGCATTAACAATTAGTCTTCCACCTTCTTTAAAAATCTTATTGATCACTGCCGTAACAGTAGGGCTGTTTTTAATGTTGCCTGTACGTTTTTTTTATATTGGAATCTTTCTGTGGCTGTAGCATTTAAAAGTCTTTATTATTTCAACTTGTCCATTACATAACTACCAATTTCTTTTCCAAATTTTACACCGGTGTTTAAAGATGGTAAAAAATGTATCCCTGCATAAAAACGGCTAATACTTGCCTGATCAGATGCCTGGTAGAAGGAAGTAAATTTTCTTACAGGCCTTCCGTACGGCACTTCTGTGGAGTCGGTGAAGGCATATTTATCCCCAATGAGCCTTGTAAGCGCCGTAGCCGCACTAGCGGATATGGTGCTATGTCCGCTAGGATATTCAGGAAACCCAGGGCATTGAATAATTGGCTGCCATTCTTTATCAATATTTTTATTGATAAAAGTTTCTGGTCTTAAGTAGTTATAATAATATTTTGCATCCCAGCAGGCTATAAAAGCATCATACAAAGCAATGGCAGTTTTAGATAAAATGTTGGCTGTTTTAGCAGGATCAAATTTTTCCTTATCTGCTATTGAGCAAACGATATGTATCCAATGTCCAGGTGGTGAATTTTTTTGAATAAAATAGGTAATATGCCCGTCTGTAACTGATGTGTTTGGGTTATCGTCCCAATACCAGGCCGTAGCAGAATCACCAGGATTGGGCTTTGTTACAGCAGTGTACACATTATAGCACTCTCTATAAAATTGCGAATTTTTATTGGTACTATACGGCGTTGGAGGCGAAGGCCGGAATTGGGATGCTGCATCTAATACCATTGTACGCAACCTGCCCCAGTTATTTTCTATTGCATCGATATAATCCGGGGGAGTGGGTACCCATCTGGTTGAATCCTTTTTAACAATATAACCACCCAAAGCTGTTCGTTCTGGATAGCCATCTTTCTTTGACCACTCCACAATATAATTGCCTACTTTTCTACCATAGTTTAATGAGTTTTGCAACAATTCTTTTCTAATACCCATACTGTCTAACTGATGCAGGTATTCTGTTTCCT
>JAYTTM010000613.1:0-1465 GCA_043745055.1 Chitinophagaceae bacterium
TTAGTCGACCCTCAAAAAGTCTATGGTGCTTACCATCATTGAATTTAATAATGAAAAGGGAGTAAAATAGTTGCGGGATATTTGTTAAAGAGCGGAAAATCGTGCAAATTCATTCATGCTTACTACGCCCAAACATAGTCCTCAGTTAGGATTTTTTTCTGCTTTATCAGACCAGCTTAATCAGAAACATCCTTTGTATCTGTTAGCCGATAGTATTAGATGGTCTGTTTTTAATGAATCTTTTAAAAAACATTACAGTGAGAAAATGGGTGCACCATCCAAGCCCATCCGTTTAATGGTATCGCTGTTGATTTTAAAATATGTTCGTAATCTCAGCGATGAAAGTGTGGTAGAACAATGGTCAGAAAATATCTACTACCAATATTTTAGCGGGGAGCAGTATTTTAAATCAACCATCCCTTGCGTTCCAACAGAATTAGTAGCCTTCCGTAACCGTATCGGTGAGGCCGGAATGGAACTGATCTTGCAAGAAAGCATACGCGTAAATAACCCGCCCGATGACAAGAATAATGACAACATTGTTGTAAGTGTAGATACCACTGTTCAGGAAAAGAATATCACCTATCCAACGGATGATAAGCTGTACAAAAAAATTATAAAAAGATGTTGGATCATTGCGGATAAAGAATCCATTGACCTGCGGCAATCATACACAAGGGTTGTTAAACAACTAAGCCAGATGCAACGTTTTAAAAGCAGAAAGCAGGGAGCCAAAGCGGCACGGAAAGCTGGTAAAAAAATACAGATCATAGCGGGAAGGTTGGTAAGAGAACTGTGCCGAAAGCTGCCACTGGAAAGGCTTGGCACTTATTTGCCTTCACTTAAATTGTATCAGCGGGTGTTATCACAGAAACGTGGCGACAGTAATAAAATTTATAGTCTTCATGAACCGGATGTGAAATGTTATTCTAAAGGAAAAGAACATAAGAAGTTTGAGTTTGGAAGTAAAGTCTCTATCCTGATAGATCAAAATACAGGAATCATCATGGGTGCACTAAACTTTACTCAAACACTGCACGATAGCAAAACATTACCGGAAGTATTGGAGCAATATGAACGGCTCAACGGTAAGCAAGCTAAAGAAGTGTATGTTGACAGAGGATACAGAGGAATGACTCAATACAAAGAATCCAAAATTTATGTCCCCAAACCAAATAAAAACATCACAAGGCTACAACGAAAGGCACATAGTAAAAGAGCTGCCATAGAACCGGTAATTGGTCATTTAAAGCAAGACTATCGCTTGTGCCGTAATTATCTCAAAGGCATCACAGGGGACAGCATCAATGTGATGTTAGCCGCCGCCGCAATGAATTTTAAACGAGTCATGAACCTCTGGCGCACAGAGGCAAAAAACTGGTGTTTACTTATCTATAAATATTTTGTAGATGCTTATTGGAACTTTTTTGCCCAAAAATTAAAAATGACTTTTTGAGGGTCGACT
>JAYTTM010000614.1:0-5341 GCA_043745055.1 Chitinophagaceae bacterium
ACACCCGACAGATATACGAGAACAAGGCTGATAGGTAGTGGTTCTAACTCATTTGCAATAGATAATGCAAAACAATACATTGTAAGGTTTAAAATAAAAAGTGATGGTTCCGCTGCTGGTGCAGGAAGTTTGAGGGTTTATTTTAGAATGTTTGCCAGTCCTTTCAATACTGTTTCAAATTTCTATTATGCAACTTATAATGCAACAATAGGCTCATACGAAGTTCTAATTAAATCACCAACCACAACAGCTTCAGCCACTTTTGTAATTGAAGCAAGCGAAGATGGGGGCGTAATTTATACAGACGACATTTCTGTTTTTGAGGTTACAACTACAGATGTTGATAATTCAAGTAATATGTCAATTGAATACAATGCCAGTAACACACCTAGAACAGTAACATTTAGTGGATTAGTTAAAAAAGATGTATATGGAAATGTTTATAATGATTCAGTAACTATACCCGCATGGGGTAGTAAGGTGCTTATTGCTAACGGTGTAGCTGCTAACAGTAACAAATCACCATTAGCTAATGCAGGCACAGACAAGATTTTTACATTGCCCGCTAATTCTGCAAGCCTTACCGGAACCGGCACCGATACAGACGGAACCATCAGCAGTTATACATGGGTTAAAATTACTGGTCCGGCAGCAGGTAAAATTGCTACAGCGAATGCGGCAACAACAACAGTAAACAACCTTGTACAGGGTGTTTATCAATACGAACTTACCGTAACAGATAACAATGGGGCAATCGGAAAAGATACTGTTCAAATTACAGTAAACGCAGCAGTTAATATCGCTCCTGCTGCTAATGCTGGTGCAGATATAGCAATCACATTGCCCGTTAATTCTGCAAACTTTACCGGCATAGGTACTGATTCAGACGGCACCATCAGCAGTTATACATGGGTTAAAATTGCTGGTCCGGAAACAGGTAAAATTGCTACAGTGAATGCAGCAACAACAACAGTAAACAACCTTGTACTGGGTGTTTATCAATACGAACTTACCGTAACAGATAACAATGGGGCAATCGGAAAAGATACTGTACTGGTTAAAGTAAATGAAGCAGTTAATATCGCTCCTGCCGCTAATGCTGGTGCAGATATAGCAATCACCTTGCCCGCTAATTCTGCAAACCTTACCGGCACCGGTATTGATACAGACGGCACCATCAGCAGTTATGCCTGGGTTAAAATTGCCGGTCCTGCAGCTGGTTCAATTATTACATCGAATGCAGCAACAACAACAGTTAACAACCTTGTACAGGGGGTTTATCTGTACGAACTTACCGTTACTGATAACAATGGAGCAACAGGAAAAGATACTGTACAGGTTACAGTAAAAGCTGCTGTTAATATCCCTCCTGCTGCAAATGCTGGTGCAGATATAGCAATCACTTTGCCCGCTAATTCTGCTAGCCTTACTGGTATAGGTTCTGATTCAGACGGAACCATCAGCAGTTATGCCTGGGTTAAAATTGCTGGTCCGGAAACAGGTAAAATTGCTACAGTGAATGCAACAACAACAGTAAACAACCTTGTACTGGGTGTTTATCAATACGAACTTACCGTAACAGATAACAATGGGGCAATCGGCAAAGATACGGTACGGGTTACAGTAAACGCAGCGTTTAATATCGGTCCTGCTGCTAATGCTGGCGCAGATATAGCAATCACATTGCCCGTTAATTCTACAAACTTTACCGGCACAGGTACTGATACAGACGGAACGATCAGCAGTTATTCCTGGGTTAAAATTGCTGGGCCGGCAGCAGGCACAATTGCTACAGGGAATGCGGCAACAACAACAGTAGCCAATCTTGTACAAGGTGTTTATCAATTTCAATTAATAGTAACTGATAATAATGGGGCAATCGGAAAAGATACGGTACAAGTAACAGTGAACAAGGCAGTGAACCTTGCACCCACCGCCAATGCAGGATTAAATATTGCCATTACGCTTCCAATAAACAGCACCAGCTTAACCGGAACAGGTACTGATACAGACGGAACGATCAGCAGTTATTCCTGGGTTAAAATTGCTGGTCCGGCAGCAGGTACAATTATAAATCCAGCTACTGCAACAACTACCCTGACTAGCTTAGTACAGGGGGTATATCAATTTCAATTAATAGTAACTGATAATAATGGCGCAATCGGAAAAGATACTATTCAGGTTAAAGTAAACGAAGCAGTTAATATCAATCAAATTCCGGTAGCAAATGCGGGTGCCGATATCAATATTGTATTGCCAACAAATACAGTTCAATTAACCGGCACCGGTATTGATTCTGACGGCGTCATCATCTCTTATAATTGGAGTGTAATTAGCGGCTCAGCAGGTTTTATATTTAGCGATCCTTTATTAAGTAATACCAGGATAGACAGTCTTTTTCAGGGAGTATATAATGTTGAACTTACGGTTAAAGACAATCTAGGGGCAATTGCAAAAGATACAGTGATGATTACTGTTTCGGCTCCAAGGCTTTCAAATATAAGTTCAAACGAATTCAAAGTATATCCGAACCCAGTAAGGGATATCGCCACTTTGGAAATTAATACATTAAATACACATACGAATTTGTCTGTGTCCATATTTGACGAAAGTGGCAAACTTGTTTTGTACAATGAGTTTGTTACTACGACAATTTACACTCAACAAAAGTTAAATATGACAAGTTTTAGTAATGGTTTTTATATTTTAAATGTGAGGTTTGATGATGGAAAAATGTACAGTAAGCGAATTTTTAAATATGGCGAACGGTAGAACTAGATAATAAGATTTAAATCGAAAGAATCACAGGTATTCCAGACTTTGTGGTCCTTTTTTTATTTTACTCTGCAAGGGATAAAAATATAATTTGTAAAACATAAAAAGAGGCATAATTATAAAGTTTAATGAATTAACCGGATTAATTTCACTGACCTTGAGTTGTAATACTGAAAAAAAGATTATTTTTGAACACTAGTCCCAGATATCTATTACATACCTACGTAAATGTCACTGAACCTTATTCAAGGAAATTCCTCTTATTCAGTTGTTTTTAGTACAGACTTTTTGCATTTTTAAGACTTTTTATTTATAAAGAATACACCTACGATGAAGACTCTATTTTTTATTATTGCATTTTTTACCATCACAAAAATTTCTTTTGGGCAGTATTCATGGAATGGTTTATTATCTACAGACTACACGGTTGCAGGCAATTGGTCACCCGCCAGATCTGTTCCATCAGCAGGGGACAACTTGTTTTTTAATGCAGCAACGCCCATTGTTGTTGACCATGTGCCCAACCAAACAATTGGTAGCATTACAGTTAATTCGGGAACATCAACAGTTACTTTAAATTCTGATAATCCTGCTAATTTACTAACTGTTAATGGTGCTACACCGCTTGTATTTACGACTGCCGGTAGTATTTTAGCAGGAAATTTTTTTACTATTAACTTAAGTAATGCCGCTGCATTTACTATTAGCAGGGGTACTTTTGGGATAGCTCCTGGGGGGAATGGTGGAAAAATAATTATAAACAGTGCTTTAACATTGAATGGTGGTATACTTGATTTTGATGTTGCCGGGGCAGGCGGCGCTTTTATTACGGGTTCAATAACTTATATAACCGGTACATTTAGTTCAATTAACACAGGAGCAATAAACTGGTCGGGCACTGCTACTTATTTCCATGCATTTAATGGATCAGGTGTATCAGCAATTCCTGTTTCAATCTGGTCTACAGGAAGTACCTGTAGTATAACAGGGATGAACGCAGGCGTAACGCCCCCTGCTATCTCGGCTATTAATACCTTTTCAAATTTTACATGGGACTGTGCCTCTCAATCAGGTGATGTTGATTTGATTTTGCATGCTACAAGTCTATTTATAAATGGAACACTCTCTATTAAAAGAACTAATGGGAAATACCTGCGATTGGCAGGTGTGTCTGGTGGTTCAATTACTGCCGGAACATATGATCAAACGAGTGGTAGTGGAAATTTAATGCTTCAATCAGCAAGTGGTACCACTACTTTAACTGTAAATGGAGCTTTTAATCATACTTCCGGTACTTTAGATGGGGTTGGTTTAACAGGTACAGGTATAGCAAATCTAAATTTAAAAGGGAGTGTTACAAAATCTGGTACATGGAATTCGTCTAGCTCAAGTTCTGCTGCACAAATGAATATTGAATTTTCGGGTACAACTGTACAAAATGTCAATATAGGCGGTACATGGAATCAAACAGGCGGCGGACGTTCAAACATTATTATCAGCAATATTGTAAGTGTTGCGTTAACAAATGGAAGTGTGTTAAAGGTTTATAATGGTGCTAGTTCATCTCCAGCTATGTGTACAATATCAGGTGTACTTTCACCCCAAAGCGCAACTGCTTTTATCTCATATACCGGAAATTGTACACTTTTATATTCCGGAAACTCACTTCAAACTGCTACTGTAGCAGAGTTTCCAGTGAGCGCAGCGCCTGCAAACCTCACTATTAATAACCCTTTAGGTGTAAGTTTTCCGCTACTTTTTAACCGCACTATACCTGGCACCCTTACAGTGGTAAGCGGTAACTTAGCAATAGGCCTTAATTCAACAGGGCCTAATGTAAATAATATACTTACGCTTAGTAATCCCATTCTTGCAAATCAGTTAAGTTATGTTGGTGGTTTTATTACAACAGGTACACTTAGCAGGGTTTTCCCCACAGCAGGGTTGCCGACGGCGGCCGGAACCAATTCCTCCCTTTTTCCCTTTGGAATAGGCGCTAATAACAGGTCTTTAAATATATTTTTCCCATCAGGTACAGCTATAACGGCCGGCACGATTTCTGTTTCGCACACACCTGTAGTAAATGTTTTGAATGGGTTGTCTATAATTGATAATGGTGTAACTCTTGACAAAAGAACCCTTACAAATTGGACAATTAGCACCAGCGGTGGTTTCGATCCCGGGGCTACAAATGTTTCTATTAGTGCTGTTGGTGGAAATATTGGCGCTATCGATAATGTTAATCCATTGCGCCTCACAGACGGAGTAACAGCAAATTTTGGCGCTCTGATGCCCAGTACAGGCACAACATCAACACCAACTGTTGGTAAAACTGGCCTTAATCTGTCGGCACTTAATACTAATTTATATATTGGAAGTGATGGAACAAATGTGTACAATCCCTTAATCATTATAACTTTTACCTGGACAGGAGGAGGAGGCAACAGCAATTGGACAAATAGTGCAAATTGGACTGCACCCTCTACACAAGGTTACCCCAATGCGTCTACAGAAATAGCGATTATTACAAACACCTTAGCTCCATATCAACCAACTATTAATAGTA
>JAYTTM010000615.1:0-1463 GCA_043745055.1 Chitinophagaceae bacterium
GTTACCCGAATTTTGAGAATTTTAAATAAAGCACACGAAACCTGGCCCGTATATAAAAAACTGCTGAATGCCGATGGCAAACAGGATTTGCAGAATGAGGATTTGCAGAAAAAACTGGATGAACTAGCAAGAGAAAAATTCAAAACTCAAAAAATTGCACCTGTCACAATTAATCTAGTGCTGAAGAACAAAATACTGAAACAAAAAATGATACGGCCAAAACAAATACCGAAAACAAAGAGGATACAACCGATTTGCCAGATGCGAAAACGGATATTACTACCAATGAGCAACTAATAAATACTGAAGACAAGGCAACTGATACTAGCGGGACTCCTGGTGCTACCGGCGATGATAAAACAATAATAATGTAAACAGTTAGGTTGAAGAATAGGTATTAAAATTCTTCAATATTTTGATTATTGCTAAACCAATATCCTGATCTAAGAATTGACCATAGTTGTCTGTTCTGTTTATTTATGCTAATATTGCAGCATAAGTATGAATATAAAAGTGCTCATAAAAATTTTCCTCAGCAGCAATCTCGATTTGCTGAACCACTAAGTTGGGTATTCAATTTTTTGTTGGCAATCCTTTAGCCTGACTTCACCCTCCTTTTTATATTAAATTTTCAATCAACAGTACAATTGTTGTTTACTTTTCATAATTTTTAAATTGATTTATAATGATACATACTACCATTCCAATCAGCGACAATTCTCAGCAATATATTGAGCTGGAAGAAAAATACGGCGCTCATAATTATCATCCCTTACCTGTCGTGCTTAATCGTGGCGAAGGCGTTTTTGTATGGGATGTAGATGGCAACCGGTATTATGACTTTTTAAGTGGATACTCCGCAGTAAACCAGGGTCATTGTCACCCAAAAATAATCGCAGCACTTGTTGAGCAGGCAGCTAAGCTAACACTTACCAGCAGGGCTTTTCACAGCAACTTATTGGGCGAATATGAAAAGTATATAACTGACTATTTTGGTTATGATAAAGTATTACCAATGAACACGGGTGTTGAGGGTGGGGAAACTGCCATCAAATTGGCAAGACGTTGGGGCTACGTTGTAAAAGGTATTGAAGACAACCAGGCAAAAGTGATATTTGCCAAGGGTAATTTCTGGGGCCGTACCATGGCTGCAATATCGTCCAGTACCGACCCAAGCAGTTACTCCAATTTTGGTCCTTTTATGCCGGGTTTTCAAATAGTGGATTACAATAACCTGGTTGCCCTGGAAAAGGCATTTCAGGATAAAAATGTAGCCGCATTTATGTTGGAGCCTATCCAAGGAGAGGCCGGTGTAGTTGTGCCGGATGAAGGCTATTTAACAGGTGTAAGAAATCTTTGTACCCAATACAATGTATTGATGATTGCCGATGAAATTCAAACAGGCCTTGCACGTACCGGAAAGATGCTGGCCTGCGATCATGAACATGTTCGTCCGGATATGT
>JAYTTM010000616.1:0-5335 GCA_043745055.1 Chitinophagaceae bacterium
AGTAATATTCTATTCACAAAAAATGTGGATGGCATCGTTTTAAAAAATGAAATTAAAGGCATCCAAAAAGTTAAAGAAGATGAGGAATATGTTTACATAAAGGCAGGAGCCGGAGAAAACTGGCATCAACTGGTACTGCATTGTCTTAAAAACAATTGGGCAGGGTTCGAAAATCTTTCGCTTATTCCCGGCAATACAGGCGCATCGCCCATGCAGAATATTGGCGCATACGGTGTTGAAATAAAAGACGTGTTTTACCAACTGGAAGCATTTCATCTGCATGAAAAAAAAATAATAAATTTTGATATAAAAGATTGTGAATTTGGTTACCGGGAAAGTGTGTTTAAAAGAAAACTAAAAGGTGCGTTTGTTATTACTTCTGTAACTTATCGTTTAAATAAAATACCCAAATTTAATACCAGTTATGGCGCTATTAACCAGGAGCTTGAAGCAATGGGCGTAACGGATTTAAGCATACAGGCCATTTCACAAGCTGTAATCAACATACGTAGCAGCAAATTGCCCAACCCCGCAGAGATTGGCAATGCCGGCAGCTTTTTTAAAAACCCTGAAATTGATGCTGTTGCTTTTGAAAAATTAAAAGATACCAATCCATCAATAGTTGGATATCCTTTGGCAAATGGACAGGTAAAATTAGCTGCAGGCTGGCTGATAGAACAATGCGGATGGAAAGGCTATAGAAAAGGAGATGCAGGTTGCCATAGCATGCAAGCCCTGGTATTGGTAAATTATGGCCATGCAAAAGGCGATGAAATTTATAAATTGAGTGGAGAAATCATCCAAAGTGTACAGGATAAATTTGGCGTACTGCTCGAAAGAGAAGTAAACATAGTTTGACATAATTAATTATGGGCTCCCGATACAATAAGATTTTGAGAATGAAAATGAGCAAGGGAAAGCCATGCTTTTTATTAAGCAAATGTTTTAATACTTTAATTGCATTTTTAGCACCTACCGGTTTATAGTATTATTTAAAAAAATAATGAACCGGATATGCTTATTATTTCTTAGGTTATTAATGTGAATTTCACAAAAACTTACCATGAATACTATTATAGTCGACGATAACAAAATTGCCAGAACAACCATGAAACAACTGGCAAGTCAAGTAAAAGATATTGTACTTGTTGGCGAATGTGCCAATGCAATGGACGCCTATAACCTCTTGCAAGTACAGCAGGTCAACCTAATTTTACTTGATATTGAAATGCCTGGTATCACAGGCCTGGAATTAACCAAAAACCTTGGAGCCAAAAAACCCATTATCATTTTCACCACTTCAAAAAAAGATTATGCTTCAGAAGCATTTGAGTTAAACGTAGCAGATTATATTCTAAAACCAGTAACGCCTGCAAGGTTTATACAAGCTATTGATAAAGCAAGGAACATACTGGAAAGTAATTCCGAAGTAGTAAAAATTAATAACGATGAGTTCATTTTTCTTAGAGATGCTAATATTGTACGTCGATTAAAATTGGATGATATTTTATTTGCTGAAGCAATGGGTGATTATGTAAAAATACATACGCATCAAAAATTCTTTGCCATACATGCTACGTTAAAAACTGTAGAAGAAAGATTGCCCGCTTCTAAATTTATACGGGTTCATCGCTCTTATATTGTTGCGGTAACCAAAATTGATACTGTACAGGATGGGGCTTTGATAATTAACGGAAAACCTGTGCCGGTGGCTGATACTTACCGGGCTACGTTAAATAAAAGGATGAATATTTTGTAAATTCTCTAAATATTTTCCGGGCCTTCTTTCATGATGTTACCATTTTTTCAACGTTTGCAAATGCCTTTTAAACGATTGTATATTCTTTTGGCCAAAACTTTAAAGTAGCTTTATAGTATACATCAAAAAGTTTAAAAAATTATTCCTGCAAATCTCTTGCAAGCAATTCGTTTAAATTGAATGGCCTTGTTTGTTACCGGGCATTATTTTAATTTTAAAAAAAATGAGAATTATCTATACTGTTTTGTTTTTTTTTGATGTACTGGTTTTAATAATACTATTATTTTTATGTATGAAGATTATTGATAAAGGAGCAAGTGGGCTCACTATTATATCAATACTTGCAGGTATTGCTTTCAGCATCATGCTACTGGTATATATTCTCCACATCTATTTAAAAATTCCTTCTCACAGGCGCAACAGGTAATCTTTATTTACAGTGACGATAATATTGTAACAATGACTGGAAAAAAAATTATCTTTTTTATACTGGCTGCATCCATCGCAGGCACTTTTGCATTGTTATATCTTCAGTATAACTCCTCAAAAAATATTACAACACTTATAGATGGTAACCAAAAATATTTAGATGAGTACAAAATTAATTCGGATTTGAAAGAACTGGAGAAAGATGTAGTTAGAATTGAAAACAATATCAGCGATGCTATTTCCACAGATGATACTCAGTATATAAAAGGCATGGATGCCAGAATGACGAAAGTGCAAACTGACCTTGACCACCTGCAACAGGTATCTGATGATTCGATTACTATAAATGAAATTGATGCAATTGATGCAGTGGTAAAAAGCAAACTATCGTTCAGCAGGGCATTACTGGATTCTTTTTCTTTAAAGGGCAAAGCTTCTGCTGAAAAGATGATTGGCACACTGCAAGGAAAAAAACTGATGGATTCCATCAATATTATTGCACAAAATATTGAGAATAGCAGACATGCAGTTATTGAAAGGCTAACAGATTCAAATATAAGCAGCGGAAAAAAAGCACAGCGTTTCAATACCATTTTAATTGTACTGGTACTAATTTTTGGGGCAGCATTATTTTGGTATATCATCAACATCATCCAGCAGCTCATACAGTCAGAAAAAAAAGTAAAAGAATCTGCACAGGTGAAAGAAAATTTTTTGGCCAACATGAGCCATGAAATTCGTACACCTATGAATTCAATCCTCGGCTTTACCAATCTTTTGCAAAGAAAAAATATGGATGATGAATCAAAAAATTATGTGCAAACCATTCAGAAATCCGGCGAAAGCTTATTGACAATTATTAATGACATACTTGACTTATCAAAGATAGAAGCTGGTATGATGCGGATTGAAAATACCCCTTTTAGTATCCGTGGCCTGGTACATTCTGTTGAAGTAATGTTTCAGGGCAAGGCAACTGAAAAGAATTTAAAATTGTTAACTGTTGTTGACGAATCACTACCGGATATATTGGATGGTGATGCAACAAGGCTTACACAAATTTTGATAAACCTTATTGGTAACGCTTTAAAGTTTACGCAACAAGGCGGCATCACAATAAATATTGTCAATGAGGGAGAGAAAGATCATATCATTTCAACAGGTATTTTGATAAAGGATACCGGGATAGGTATTGCCGGGGCTAAAATAAATTCCATATTTGAACGCTTTCAGCAGGCAGAAGATTCGGTTACTAGAAAATTTGGCGGTACAGGACTTGGGCTTTCTATTGTAAAGGATTTGGTATTACTTCAAAATGGTACTATTAATGCTAAAAGTGAATTGGGAAAAGGAACCAGTTTTCATATCTCCATTCCTTACAGGATTGCTGAATACGAGGCTAGTCCGGATATTTCAACAGCATACCTTCCGGTGGCCATAAGTAATTTTGAAGCGATATATATTTTGGTAGCAGAAGATAATGAAATCAATCAAAGCCTTATCAGGCATTTATTTAAAAACTGGAATCTGTTGTATGACCTTGCAATAAATGGTAAAGATGCGGTTGAACTATTACAAAAAAATCCTGGTAAATACAATCTTGTACTGATGGATATTCAGATGCCGGAAATGGACGGCTATACTGCCGTACAGCAAATAAGGCACCAGTTAAAACTTGATATACCCATTATTGCAATGACGGCACATGCACTAGCAGGCGAAAGGGAAAAATGCCTTAGCTACGGTATGAATGAATACATTTCAAAACCCATTCGTGAAGAGCAGCTGCATCAATTAATCAGCCAGTTTACACAAAAAAAGCAATCAATTGTATATGCTCAAAAAAATATTGAAGCAACGCAAAGCTTAAACTATGTGGTTATTGACTTAGCATACATGAAAGAAATTAGTGGTGGTAATACAGTATATGAAAAAACCGTAACAGAACAATTTATAGAAGCAATACCAGAAAATTTATCAACGATGGAAAAAGCCTGGCAAAGCGATGAAATAAGCCAGTTAAGGCAACAGGCGCACAACCTGAAAACGACTGTTTCAGTAATGGGTTTAAATGAAAAATTACAACCGTTTCTTGATAGGCTTGAGTACGAAAATCTTACAGAAATAAGTTTTCATCAAAACTTTAAATCGGTTACAGTTATTTGTAATGATGCTTTGGTAGAAGCCAAGCTATTCTATGCTACTTTTTAAATGCCTGTTTTAACTAATTACATTTGCCTGTTTACTTAATAACACAATGCAATTTTTATTAGCACCCTTAACTTTACAATAAATGAACTATGCAAAAAACTACATTATACCAATCCCCTTTTTTTATATTTGCAATACTACTGGTATTAACTATTTCTTCTTTTACAGTATTGCGAAAAAGCAAATTGGTAAAACCTGCCACGCAAACAATGCTTTCTTCAACAATAGCTATTAAATACATTTACCTCACATTTGATGATGGACCTTTAAATGGCAGCGAAAATATAGATAGCGTTGTGCTTGCAGAGCGGTTGAAAATTAGTGTATTTTTAGTAGGCGAACATGCAGCCGCTAGTAAACAAATGGGTACGTACTATAAAATGTATGAACAAAATCCTTTTGTGGAAACCTATAACCACAGCTTTACCCATGCCAACAATAAGTACGCACTTTTTTACAGTAACCCACAAAATGTGTTGGAGGATATCCAAAAAAATGAAAAACTGCTAAGCCTGCGTTATAAAATTTTACGCCTGCCCGGCAGAAATATGTGGCGTATTGGCGGCAGAAAAAAAGATGATGGCGTAAGTGGAGCAGCTGCTGCAGATTTATGTGAAGAAAATGGCTATAAATTATATGGCTGGGATTTGGAGTGGCAACACCATGCAAAGGACGGCACACCAGTGCAGCCTGTTGATGAAATGGCCAAAGAGATAGAAACAAGGCTTGAGAATGGTAATACTTTTACAACAAACCATATTGTAATTCTTATCCATGATGAAATGTTTCAAAAAAAATGGGAAGAAAGTGAATTAAAGCTATTGATTGATAAATTACATACGCATGAAAATTATATTTTTGAACACCTCCGTTTCTATCCGGATAAATAAAAAATCGATATTTTAAATAGGTCAAAAAACTAGGCCAATATCTTTG
>JAYTTM010000617.1:0-5332 GCA_043745055.1 Chitinophagaceae bacterium
TTGATCCATTACCCCTTTAAATCGTTTACCCTCTACATCATTCCGGTTACCTTTTTTATTTTGTTCTTTCCACAAACGGCTGCTTCCCTCATCCACGTACAAAGCTTCAGCATAACTTATTGAAACAAGGGCATTTTTTCCCTTAGTAAATTTTAATACAGGATAGGCGTTGGTAAGCAATCCCCTGTCTATTAAAAGCATTGCTTTAGTATGTGCCGGTATAACAAATGAATGATTTCCTTCCAGGAAATTTTGTGGATTTTTAATATTATTTGCTTTACGTATTACCTGCATTCGCTGCATTGTTAACTCCATGGCAGGAATTGATCGTGGTACAAGCATCCAATCTTCACTCCAATCAAATACACCTTTGGGTAAACCATTACTTAATTCAACTGCCTGCTGCCAATTACGCTCATCAAAATGAATTGTTTCCCAGCCACTTTTCTTTAGGTTGTAATTAATTTTATCACCAGGGCCAGCCACATAATAGGTGTAAATTAAATCAGGTACCAGTGGGGTATTGGAACTGTCCTGCTCTACCTTCCAGCTATTATTAGAATTAAGTATTTGCTCTTTATCAGTGTTGCCTTGTAAGATAAAAGCTGTGCGATGACTTATCTGTGCAGCAGGTTTAAATTCACCATAATTCCAAACGGTTGCTGCTACAACGTTTTGCCCTTTAATTAAATAGGCTGCAATATCTACTGTTTCAAAATTCCAATGAAAAAGATCACCACGTGCTGGTCCTAATGAAACCAACATGCCGTTTACAAATAGTTTATACCTATTATCGGCAGATACATGAATAATAAAAGTCTCCCGTTTTTCTGCAATTGTAATAACCTTTCTGAAGTTATACACGCCATATCCCCGCTCATTACCTGCCCCTGCTGCTATCCATTTGGCATTCCATTTAAGATTGAGTATTGCAGGAGAAATTTGCTGAGCATACAAAGAAATAAAGCACACAAAAAACAATGGAACAATAAGAAGATATTTCATATTAAAATAATTTCAGCAGATTTAATTGCTCACTTTTTTTATAAGCTATAAAAGGTTCTATCCTGTTTACCACTTTATCAGCAGCCCGGTTATAATGGCAAGGCCAATACTCATCAACGTCCCTATCACCAGGTATTCAGTTTTAATCTCGGGCCGGTCTTTTTCATTAAAGCGGATAATCCCTTTTGCAGCAACCAATAAACCAATTGCAGCATACTGACTAAATAAAACAAAGATGAATATAATTACCCGTTCAATTATTCCAATCCATTTTCCTGCATTGGCAAGGCTTGCTGCATTTACAATCTGATCCCGCCACTGTTTAGTAAACTGACCAATTAAAATACCTGCGGGTGTTGTTAAAAACACCACAGCAGTAATGGTTTTCCACATTACAATTTGGGTATTCAACTGCTGCCAGGCCAATTGTACAGCTATCCATTTAAAAAAGGAAAAATACCAGCAGATTAAAATGACCATCAGATGTAAAGACTGATCTATCAGAAAATACCTTGTTGTGGCTTTTTGATACGATTTCCATCCGTCAATTACAGTGTGTGTTAGCCAGATAATTAATGCCACCAGCCAATACTGCCAGCCAATTAATAACCATGCAACAAGGCCGGTAATAAATCCATGCAGATATAATTTACCCGAGTAAAAATGTTTTTGTGTACGATCTTCTACCCATGAAGTGGGCTGGATCATAAAATCTGTAATGAGGTGTGCCAGTATAAGTTTGGTTAGCCAAATTGATTCGATGATCATGTAATTTGGTTGATGATATTCTCGTATTGCTGTAACAGTTTTTCTATTTCGGGCCATCGCCCGGCACTAACCCGCTGGTTGATGGTGCTCTTTGATTTTTTCATTTTTGCAGCTACCTGCTGCTGCGATTCACCTTTTAATAATTCAAAAATAACTGCTGCTTGTTTACTGGTCATTACTTTAAAGATGGCATTGATATAATCTGCTATCACCTGAAGGCCGGTATTTGCCAATGAATTGGCAGTTGAAATCGTAAGCCTGGTATCCGTATGCACTATCTCATCAAATGCCCGTCCGGATAAAACAAAGGCTTCGCTTTTTGCATTGCCTAATGTTTTAACAGAAGTGTTTACCTGTCCGATACCGATACTTAACCGAACATCGGAGGAAGCAACCATATCATTTTGTGTAATACTCATGCCAGCCGTTCTGCATAGTAACGCAATTTGTAAAGCATGCTTTGGTTCCTTAATATAAACCTGTAAACTATCTCCCCTGTAAAATTCAAACAAATGAGCCTCCAATACCTGCTGAAGGCTTTTAAGTAACTTCCGTTCATTTACCTTACCTATTTTGGTAGAGTTAACAATATCTCCCGTTAGTACTGCCCTGATTGACATAACAAATAGTTGGATGTATTTTTTAAATGTACGAATATTATTTAAATCCGGATAAATATTCAATTATAATTACAGTTCGTATGTTTATACGAACTTATTTAAAATTCGTATAAACATACGAATTATTGTTTAATTCGTATGTTTATACGAATCGATAAAATCATTGAGTTATACGCATAAGATTAAACTCATTTTAAAAAAAAACTACTTGTACCAACAGTTATTGAAATGGATATTTACAGGTAAACAGCATATGCTTATTTGTAACAGCTAAAGTAACAATACAATTAGCATCGGCAAATAGAAAGGAAAATGAAAACTTACGAGGGAATGTGTTCATTGGAAGATGAAGCAATTTAATTGCAAGAGAATAAAATAATATTGCAGGACAGGTATAACAATTTGACAAACTAAAAACCAGATTCGTATAAGCGCAACCTGTTTTTTACTGCATTCATTTCCTGCTGCAGTAAATGTATACGATGCAATAAATGTACGATGGTTTCAATGCCTTCCACATTAATATCCATTTCAAAATACAATCTCACAATACGCTCTAATTGTTCTAATTGAGCAGCAGGTACAAACGGGTCTTCTTCAATAAAAGTGATATCAATCAATCCGGACTCATACAAAGTTTGGATAAAGGATTGTTCAATAGCATGACTTGCACAAAACACTTTGGCTGGTATTAGCTCTGCTTGCATAAATTTGTTTTTAAATTAAGATGCTGACAACTCCCTGAAAATTTCCTTTTGTTTTTCTGTTAAATTGGTTGGCAATTTTACCTGCCATGTAACATACAAATCACCGAATTCGCCTTCCTTTTTATATACAGGATAACCCTTTCCTTTCAATCTTATCTTAGTGCCGTTCTGAACTTCCGGCTTTACTTCCATTTTTATCTTACCACTGATTGTATCAATAATTTTCTCCCCGCCTAATAAAGCTGTGTAGAGATCAATTTCTTCTGTGTTATAGAGATCATTGCCCATCCTCTTAAATTTAGCATCGTTGGCAATCACAAAGGTGATATACAGATCACCTGCAGGGCCGCCATTTCTTCCAGGAGCTCCATAACCTTTTAGCTTTATCACTTGTCCGTTTTCTACGCCTGCCGGGATGGTAATACGTACATTTTTACCATTCACTGTTAGCGTTTTCGTATGGGTTGTATAGGCATCTCTCAGGCTAAGTTGTAATTCTGCATTGTAATCCTGCCCTTTAAATTTAGCCTGGCTTCTGTTACCTGATCCGCCAAACATAGATGAAAAGAAATCTGAAAAATCTTCTTCACCATAGCTACCACTGAAAGAGCCAGATCCTGAAAAGGGCTGCTGCTGCCGGGACTGCTTAGCTTGCTCAAATTGATCTGCATGTTGCCAATCCTTCCCATACTGGTCGTACTTCTTACGTTTTTCGGGATCGCTTAATACTTCGTTGGCCTCGTTTACCTCCTGGAATTTTTTATGCGCCTCTTTGTCATTGGGGTTAAGGTCGGGATGTAATTTTCTTGCAAGTTTTCGATATGCTTTTTTTATATCCTCTACAGGTGCCTGCTTATCTACTCCCAAAATTTTATAATAATCTACAAATTCCATCTGTTCAATTTTTGTGATGCGTTATCAATGTAATGATGCATTGTTTTAATTGTGTCTGCCACACAGTAGTAAGTTAGTGAAAAATAAAATTTTTCCACCAGGTATTTTGATTAAAAAAAATAGGCGCCTACCTTACCTTACTATTAAATTTAACCCCATTTAAGCAAATGCAGCCAGCAGGATTTAGACCTGCTCCCACTTTAGAGCAAAATCCTGGCCTTTCTCATTATACATGAGTCAACAAAGTTTCCATTAATGTATTACTACCAAATTTTTATCCTGTCTTTCTCTGCAACATACATCTTATCGCCCGGTTGTATATTGAATGCCTGTTGAAAATAGGGCATGTTCATTAGCGGCCCATTTACACGCCAGGTAGGTGGTGAGTGTGGGTTGTTATTTATCCAAAAACGCAGAAACTCATCTTTCATCTTCACCCGCCATATACGGGCAATGGATATGCAAAAGCGTTGATCGGGTGTAAAGCCATCTATCCTTGTTGCTGTATTCTTTCCCTGTTGCGTCATTTTAAAAGCATCGTAGGCGATGGATACACCACCAATATCTGCCGTATTTTCACCAAGCGTTAAAGCGCCTTTTACATGCAATGTATCCAGCACCGTAAATGTGCTATACAGCGCAACCACTTGTTGCGTTTTTGCCTTGAACCTGTCATAATCATCTTTCGTCCACCAGTTTTTAACGTTGCCATCTTTATCAAACTGTGCGCCCTGGTCATCAAAGGCATGCGTCATTTCATGACCTATTACCATACCAATACCGCCGTAATTTAATGCATCATCTGCGGCATCATCAAAATAAGGCGATTGTAAAATGGCTGCAGGAAATACAATTTCATTGGCCGATGGATTGTAATATGCCGTAACGGTGGATGGGGTTGTAAACCATTCAGACCTGTCAACCGGTTTACCTAACTTTTGCAACTGGTACTGGTAATTATTGCTGGCAGATGCTACAACATTTTCAAAGTATTTATTGCTTTCAATCTGCACATTCCTATAATCTCTCCATTTTGCAGGATAGCCTATCTTTTTTGTAATGGCGAAAAGTTTTTCTTTCGCTTTTTGTTTTGTGCTGTCGCTCATCCAGTCAAGACGGTCGATTCTTATGGCGAATGCTTTCTGTAAATTATTCACCAATTCAAGCGCCCGTTTTCTGGCATCTTCTGTAAAATATTTCTTTACATAAAACTGGCCCAGGGCTTCACCCAGTAATTGATCAACTGCATCAGCCATTATTTCGCCTCTTGCTTTTTGTAGGGACTGTCCTTGCAATACTTTATTATACTCCAATACCGCATCAGCAAAAGGCTTGCTT
>JAYTTM010000618.1:0-1460 GCA_043745055.1 Chitinophagaceae bacterium
TAGCATGCCCTTCATTTGTCAGCAGGAATTTAATAAACTTTTCAGCATCCTGTTTTTGATTGGTAAGGGTAGTAATTGCAATGGGGGTTCCCCTATACACGGTTTGTGCAGCAGGTATTTTAACCAACTGTGCAACATCTTTCAACCGGTAATACCAGGAAGAAAAAATGATGATTGCATCATATTTATCATCGCTCTTCCATGCTTCAATTGCCAGGGCAGTATTGCCAAAAGCACCTTTAATATTTTTTTGTATGCCCCCAATCAAATTCTGTCTGCCTGCTAAGTCTTCCCACATGCCCAATTGCCCGGAACCTGTAATTTCTAAAATGTTTATTCCGGGTTTGGTTAAATCTTTAAGCGACAGTATCTTTTTGGGGTTACCCGGTCGAACTAAAATGCCTGCTGCTCTTTTATACAATTCTTTTCTTGTAGTACTGTCCATTAAACCGGGATGCTGCATTTTAAATTGTGTCAGCATATACTCAGCGCCACCGTAAACTATATCTGCATTTTGTTTGGCATTATCAATCCATTTTGCTTCCGGCCCTGCCGTTACTTTTACAGGTATAGAATATTTTGCCGAAAACTTTTTTGCACACTCTTCCATTGCAGCCGCCGGGCCGCCAGGGCCATATACAAACAATGTATCAGGTTGTGCTTTTACTACTACAGGAAATGTAAGTAAAACAATTATAAGTAGTTTGATATTTTTCATTCTTAAAAAGTTTTATTTTAATGCAAGCAGTATTTAAAAATGATAGTTTAAAACAAAATTGTATAGTACCATATTCACTTTATTAAACTCAAATCTTTTATTATTATAAGTTTCGCCACTCCTTATTTTACCTACACCAAAAAACTGCACGTCTAATCCTTCCAACATTCCTGCAAAGCTGTAGCGTATATCTGCATTTACCTGGATGTATGAAGGTAAGCCATACTTATTTAGCCGGTAATCTTTTACATCGGGCAGCTTATAATAACCTGCTGCCAAAGATGTTTTAACCCTTGCCTTGGGAATATTGTAATTTACTTTAGCCATGATGGCATGTACATCACCCAGGCCATCATTACGTTCACGGGGAAGAAATGTAAAGAATGGCTCCCGGCCCCACTCACGGGGTACCAGGTAACGTCCATCGGCTGTAATCCTGTTATAGTTGATACTTGTTTCCAATCGTTTATTTTTCCAGCCAAACTTTCCGCCAAATGTTATTGATTTTTGCCCTTTGGTAAAATAAGTTTTTGATGGCTCTGCATTACCACCATTATTCACCGCATCCTGCCGTATAAACTGTGCCGATGCAAAAAGAGCAGCATCATTTTTCATCGGGAAATTTATATCGGCCTGCAGCAGGACAGTATTAAATACATTTTGGGTAAACATATTCCAGCCCTGCAATTTTATATTTTTATTAATGTTAGTTGTAATGCCTAACACAGCCACAGCTTTACTT
>JAYTTM010000619.1:0-1459 GCA_043745055.1 Chitinophagaceae bacterium
TAATCAAAACTCTTAGCACTACCAGTAGCAGCAATCTTCAGCAAGCGGTCGTATTGTTCTGCATTTAAATCATTAAAGAAAAAGTAAACAGGGTCTACCGATCTTCCGTTAATATGTACCTCATAGTGGCAATGCGGGCCGGTACTGGCTCCGGTGTTGCCCACCCAGCCAATTACTTCGCCACGTTTTACCCGTTGCCCATCTCTTGCCTTTATTCTTACCATGTGCATGTACTCAGTTTCGTAGCCGTATCCATGGTTAATAATAACATGATTGCCGGTGCCCGTACCACCGCCAGCTGCAGTAATAATACCATCACCGGTAGCATAAATGGGTGTGCCTTGCGGTGCAGTAAAATCAAGTCCGTTGTGCATTTTGGCTATGCCATAAATAGGATGAATCCGCATGCCAAACCCACTGGCAATTCGGGTAAGTTGTTTATTGCTAACCGGCTGTATGGCAGGAATGCTGTTGAGTTTGTTGCCTTGGTTTTTAATTAGTTTCTCAATATCTCCGTAGCTTTTTAGTTGGTAATTTATCCGGGCGCTAATGTTGTTGAGTCTTGAGGCAATATCAGTCGTCAATTGGTCATCACTCATCACACTCACTTTTTCAACTTCTTTTTTATTTTCTGTAAGCTTTGCCCTGGCGCTGTCTGGCAAAGGGTTGGCTTCAAAAATGGAGCGGTACACTTCATTGTCACGTTTTTCCAGCTCAGCCATCTGTTGTTGCAGCAAACTAATTTTGTTAGATAGCGTGCTGTAATTTTCCTTCATCAAATCATACTTCAGTTTTAATTCGGTATCAGTTGGTTTAGGAATAAATTTAGTGTACAACCATATTACCAATGCAGAGCTCACCAGCAAGGCAGAAAGAAAACCAAAAATCCGCAGCAACTTTACTCTAAATGGCGTAACCAGTTTTTCGTAGCGAAGTGTATTGGTGTTATAGAAGTATTTAATTTTTTTCATGCATCAAGTGGCAAAACAGCAGTGCTGATTATAATCAATGGATATCTAATTTTTTTGAGCCCGGCTTTTGCATTACTATTTAGCAGCATTGGCGTCGCACTCTTGTACAACATAACATTATTGAAAGCTAAACCATATTTTGCTTCTTCTTCTCCCTAAAAAACCTATGTTACTATCAAACATTTTATTCTGCCACACCAACATTATTTATTCTGTTATCGTTAATTCAGAGATATTTTATATTCAAGGTCTCTTGCGTTGGCCCATTCAGGGGATGGGGGCTTTTTCCTTCCTCCTGTACAATATAATATTATTGAAAGCCAACCCTTATTTTACTTCTCCTTCTCCCAAAAAAACCTATGTTACTATCAAACATTTTATTCTGCCACACCAACATTATTTATTCTGTTATCGTTAATTCAGAGATGTTTTATATTCAAGGTCTTTTGCGTTACCCCCCTTCAGGGGATGGGGGCTTTTTCCTTCCT
>JAYTTM010000620.1:0-1454 GCA_043745055.1 Chitinophagaceae bacterium
GCAAAATTGCCACTTGCATTGGTTTGCAATTGAAGCGTATCTATGGAACAAATTAAAGTATCGTTGGTAAGATTCAGCGGTGGCAGGGCTCTTACCAAAACAGTTATACTATCAGCCTTGGTTGCAGAACATCCTGCAACACCAACCAGTACTTTATATTGGGTAGTTACAACAGGTGTGGCAACAGGGTTGGCAATATTAGGGTTACTCAATCCGGTAGTTGGAATCCATTGGTAGCTGGTACCGCCACTTGCTGATAGTTGAGCAATGCTTTGACCGAGGCAGATGTAGGTATCAGGCCCAGCCTGTGCAACCGCCAGTTGTTTAACAGTGATATCTTTAGTAGCTGAAGCCCTGCACCTACCCCATTTTGCCAGCAAGGTATACCTGGTATTAAAAGCTGGAAAAGCTTTGGTAATTTTTGCAGTATCATTTATTACTGATGCGCCAGGGCTCCACTGCCAGCTAACATTATTGTATTTGCTGCCAGCTGTGAGTGTAATGGTATCTTCTTCACAAATATTGGTAGCCGAGGCAGTAATTACGGCGTTAAGATCATTGGCTGGTGTTACGATAACGGAATCTGTTGCAATGCACCCGTTTTGGTTAAACGTTACAAAATATTTGGTTGCTACGGCAGGGAAAACTATTGGCGTAGCTGTGTTGGCATTGATGATATTTGTACCAGGTACCCATGAATAACTACCGGCGCCAGTGCTGCTTGCACTAAGCATAACACTGTCCAAAACACAATAAGAAGTGTCTTTTGGGAAGAGCGTTAGAGGGGGTTTATCAACAATAACAATATCTTTAAAAACTGTATCCACACAGCCAAATGTATTACCAACAATCAACTTAACTTTATAAGTGGCCGATGCGTTATAGGTGTAAGAAGGATTGCTTACAATTGCCGTATCATTGGTTAAAACCGGAACACCAAAATCCCAGCGCCATCCTGTTGGTACGCCATAATTGGTGGTCGTTTGGTCTTGAAAACGGACAGGAATGCCTTTACATTGCGGTGGTATAGCTTTGAAATCAGGAAAGAAACCAGGGTACACTTTTACCATCAACAATGCTGAATCTGAACAAAAACCACCGGATGTTACTACTAATTTCACTTTATAAATGCCAGTATCAGAATAGGTGTGCCTTGGTGTTGACAGGTTGGATATGCTGTCTGCACCGGAACCTGCGTCCCCAAAATTCCATAGATAAGTTGTACCTGAAGGAAGTATTTCCGAATTGGAGAAATTCACCGAAAAACCATCACAGGTTACTGGTTTAGGGTCTAGCCTTGCTTTTATGGGGATGCAATCTCTTACCCGTATGTGCAATTCTTTTCTTGACTCAGCAAAAAATACCCCTTTTCTATATTCAGCAACACAAACGGTTATTACATATTCGCCAGAGAAAGCTATGAAGGGAGACACGCCGCTTAATAAACCTGTTTT
>JAYTTM010000621.1:0-1454 GCA_043745055.1 Chitinophagaceae bacterium
TCAATGGTACCAGATGAACAAAGCAAAAAACTTCACCGAGTTTTACACAGCCCTCAGCAAACAGGAACTGAGTATGTTTAATATTATGTATGCCGATAAATACGATACCGTTTTTTACATCAACAATGCCCTGATGCCAGTAAGAGATGCAGCCTACAACTGGAAAAAAACCTTGCCCGGTAATACATCCAAAACCCTATGGACCAACTTTAGACGTATCAGGGAATTGCCCCAATACATTAACCCCGCAAGTGGTTTTTTATTCAACACCAATCACTCATCTTTTTTAGCTACTGCACCTGCAGATAATTTAAAACCCGGGGCTTATGCAAAAGCTGATGGTTGGGAACAGAATAACCTAAACCGCAGCGTTCGCTTTATGGAGTTGTTTCCACAAACAGAAAAAATAAGTTTCGAAAAGTTTAAACAAATAAAATTTGATAAACAGTTGCCGGCTCACCTGCAATATGCTTACGGCATTGATAGCATGTTTTTATTAAATGAAGCGGATCATCCGGAATTGGCATCCCTTATCACTACTTTTAAAAACTGGAATAAACGAGGTGATGCAGATAGTAAGGGTGCTGCTATTTTTCTATTAAGTTATCTCCATCTTTCCTCAACAATTAATAACCGCAGTGGCGGGCAAATTACCACAGCAGAAGCCATCGGCACCTTTCAATATGCAAAGGAATATATGCAGAAAAATTTCGGACAAACTGATATCACTTTAGGCGATCTACAAAAATTGGTAAGGGGTGATAGCGAGCTGCCATTGGGTGGATTCCCCGATTTGTTGTCGCCGCAATGGACTGAACCGTTAAAGGATGGTAAATTGAAATCGGTGGGTGGAGATGGGCTAATTATGTTTGTTCGTTTTCCAAAAGAAGGGTTGCCAATAATTGAAACAGTCAATATGTATGGCGCCAGCACTGATCCCGCCAGCAAACATTTTAGCGACCAGGTAGATATGTATTTGCACCAGCAAACAAAAACGATGACGTTGGATAAGGCAACGGTTTATAAAAATGCAGAAAGAATTTATCATCCGCAATAAGACAGTAAAATTTACAATGCAATAGAATATATGAAAAGGCATTGCAACAGCAATTACTATCTCGAATTTATGGGTCTAATCGAAAACGCCTTTCTGGTAAATAACACTATGAATTCACCAATATTTTTTTTTCATCAACTCCACCATTGTACCACTACCTTACCGATACTTTTTCTTTTTTCCAGAAAATCATGAGCTGCGCCTATATCAGCCACTTCAAATACTTTACCAAGCGTGGGTGTAAAAACCCCCTCCTTATTAAGTTGCACCACCGCCGCAAGACAACGCTGAATTACTTCCGGTTTGTTATCTGCAATCCGTAGCATATTAACGCCAATCAATGCTTTGGAAGCTGTCATAAATTGTAGCGGATGGTAAAAGCCAAAAGCCAGTGCAG
>JAYTTM010000622.1:0-1454 GCA_043745055.1 Chitinophagaceae bacterium
TGTATGGTAACGGTACCAAGGTTTTGGCCGTTGGAGTTTATTTCTGCAATACTGTATAATGGCCCCGGTAATATACTGCCAAAGGTAAAAGGTACCCAATTATTTGTCCATCCGCCAGCAACCGTACCGGGATAAACGATGCCATCGCTGCCGGCAATAACAGATTTTTCATGCACCCGTACATCATCAATACCAATGCCTTCCTGTGTTACGCCAACATCGCTGCTAAGTACAAAACGAAAGCGTATGTTGCTGCCTGTTACCGGTAAATCAATACTGGCCACATGCCATTTTGCATTAGATGCCCGCCAGTTATTTGCAGGTGCATTATCGTACCAATTGGTGCCGCTATTTACAGCACCTAATTTTTGCCATAATTTTCCATCGGTGGTATATTCTACCCAACTAAAATCATAGTCTAATTCAATATCAATAAAATGACTAAAAGATAAAACAGGATGCGTTAAGCTACTGATATCGAAGCAGGGAGAAACCAAATAAGACGTTTCATTATCTGTATAGTTACCCGAGAGATTGGTAACCCAGGCCTTGCTGCCGTTGGGCGCTTTATTAATTAATGATTTTGCAGGGGTGCCCCACTGCCAGCTGCTGCTGGTACCATTTGTATAAAAAAATCCATTGTCGTTCTCAAATGTCTGCAGGTAAGGAAAACTATTAATTACCGGACTGTTGTGAATTATATAATTAAGGATGCTATCATTGGCGGCATAGCTATCGCCTGAATATTTCACCCATACATTGATATTAAAATCAGTATAGGCAGACAAATCGTACAACTGATTGAAAGAATAATTCAATAATTGATTAGCCGCAATGGATGAAATATTTTCAGTAATAACACTACCGCCATTTACCTGGTAACTTACCAGCAAATTACTTAGAATGGCATTATTGTAATTTTTTATTTTAACACTGATGGCGCTACTACTACTTAAGGAACAACCATTTTTATCGGGCGAATTGATGCTTAACACGGCCACATCATTTACAGCTTTATTAAGCACCAGGTTATCAAAAGTATAACCATCGTCAATGTCCGAAACGGGGTTGGGGTTATTGGCAGATGTATTACCTTCCTCACCAAGTTTTATTTGAAAAGTAGCTGTTAAATTTTGAGCAGGTATAGCGGTTGCCAGTAAATCATTGATATTGACAATACCTTTTTTCCATTTTCCAAGATCAGCTTGGTTTTCAAAAAGATTATAGGCTTCAATCCAGTTATTGTTTTCGCTGCCACGTATCCATACTTTATTGCCTGCGTTGTTAGCCTGTCCATGGTTTTTATAATAAAAATCAAAGCGCACCTGGTTGCCGCTAAGCAGCGAAAGGTTGTAATTAAATATGGCGCTGTCTGTTGATGTAATATCATTGTACGGCGTTTGATCAAGCGTAAGCGCCTGGTTGCCGCTCAATGCAAAGCCACTGTTTACAAG
>JAYTTM010000623.1:0-1453 GCA_043745055.1 Chitinophagaceae bacterium
TTTTCTAACAGGTCGATATATTTTGAATTGCCGTGCAATAAAAACATGCGCTGGTTCCAGTAAACATTTGCGATAGCAGCACAGGTTTCGTTATAAGCAGTTGCATTGGGAAGTTCATAATTTGCACCATAGCGTTCTCCATCGCCAAGCGCACCAACGCCACCCTGCACATATATTTTTTTACTAACCACATTGTTCCAGATATTATCAATTGCATGTAATAAAGAATCATCACCGGTTAAAGCAGCCACATCAGCAACGGCAGCATAAAGATACCCTGCCCTCACAGCATGACCTTCCGCCTCTGTCTGCATCACCACCCGGTCTCTGTCCTGCCAGTAAGAGCCGTTTTTCCATGGATCTATATTTTTCTTATCATACCCTGTATATTGCCCCCTGGCTTCTATAAAAAATTTAGCTGTTGCTAAATATTCCTGTTTACCAGTAATGCGGTATAATTTAACCAACCCCATTTCAATAATCTCATGGCCGGGCGCAACTGATTTTTTTCCGGGGCCAAAAACCGAACAAACAAGGTCAGCATTTTTTAATGCAACATTTAAAAGGTTCCTTTTTTTAGTTGCGATAAAATGAGCCGCTGCTGCTTCATACAAATGACCAGCATTATATAACTCATGGCTCAACTCCCGTTCTTTTTCCCATCGCTCTTTACCCAGCCATGGGCCTACGTTTACGGGGTCAATCGTTCGTGCTGTATACAGATAACCATCAGGCTCCTGAGCCTTTGCAATAATTTCAATCAGTGAATCTATGTATGTATCAAGCTTTGCATCGGGGTGCACTGCAAGAGAGAAAGCAGCACCCTCCAGTGTTTTATAAATATCCGTATCATCAAATGGATATTTAGTACAGAACTTTCCTTTTTTTTGTGCCGCCATTACAAAGTTATTTACCCTGCCGGTAGCCTGGCAGCGTTCAAAAGAGGCAGGTATTGTAACCGTTCTGTTAATCTCTATCCTGGGTAACCAGAAATTATCAGATAGCATCACTTGTGTAAACGGCAGAGCCTGTATAGCATAGTCTTTTTGCTGTCCATAAACAAAAGTGGAGGAGCAAATTATTGTAAATAAAATTATTTTTTTCATACGCTTTTCCATTTATAAAAAATTGAGTAATCGTTAATTTTATTTTCTTGGCACCAGCAGTGGCCCCTCACTCATCATCGTTGTGTCACTCCCTTGTACTTGTATGTTTCTATTGAGCTTTAACCACAGTTTCCCAACCTCATCCCTCTTTCCCTTATCTTAAAAAAAAGGGACGGTGCATTATATCTTCAATGAATACGTGCACTTCCAAATCAACTTTAATTCTTTAATCAATAATAACGCTATCACCCTTTTACTTAGCAAACACTTCAAATTTTTAACGCTGGCCTTATTCCTCCCCTTTGGGGAAGCCAGGAGGGGCAACTATTGTCCATAATAACTATCCG
>JAYTTM010000624.1:0-1453 GCA_043745055.1 Chitinophagaceae bacterium
ATACGGTCGCTGCTGAATTTTAACAGAACAGGAAAACTCAACATAATTGATTGCACTTTTTTAAGTGTAATTTTTGTTTCACCTAAAGGAACATCAGGGTACTTAAGGTTATATTCAAAAGCCTTTTCAGTAAAAGTAAGGTTAAGGGGATAGGTTCTAATATCGAAGTGCGGGCTAAGGTTTAGGTTTACCAGCCAGGCTAAATTTAAGCCGGTGCTGTTAACACTTTCTATCACCATTACACTATCGCCATTTATTGCAGCATTTAAAAACTGCGGGTGATGGGTAAAACTAAAATGCGATTTATTTAATCCTAGATTGATGCCGAAATGATATAATTTTTCGTCATGATCGGGCATGTTGATGCCGTTACGCAATTGTGCTACCACCAAAACAGGTGATAACAAAAATACTGCTATACAATAATTTATTTTTCTCCGCAATAGATGCTGCATATTCCTAAACTCTGGGGTTTACAATAAGTATTTCGATAACCGAGGGTATCTAAAATGGTAGTAAAATTTTTTCCTTCGGGGAACTTTTTAATTGATTCGTCTAAATATTTATATGCGTTGCGGTTTTTAGAAAACAATTTGCCCATACCCGGCGCCACTACTTTCATATACACATTGTACAACTGTTTTATACCAACAGATTTTGGCTTGCTGAATTCTAAAACCACCAGTTTTCCACCTGGCCTTAGCACTCTTTTTATTTCTCCCAAACCTTTTTCCAGGTTTTGAAAGTTTCTAACACCAAAAGCTACCGTAACTGCATCAAACGAGTTGTCTGCAAAGTTTATTGTTTCACTGTCGCCATTCACCAATTCAATAATATTGCCCAGATTAAGTTTTTCTATTTTTTTTCTGCCAAAATCCAACATGCCGTCACTAATATCGATGCCAATTATTTTTTCAGGATGTAAACTTTTGGACGCCATTATTGCAACGTCTGCAGTACCGGTTGCTACATCCAGTATTTTTTTTGGATCCAGTGCTTTCAGTTCTTTCAACGCATTTTTTCTCCAGATAATATCAATGCCGGCGCTTAAAAAGCGGTTTAAAAAATCGTAGCGGTAAGCTATAGAATCAAACATGCCTGCTACCTGTTCTTTCTTAGATAAATCAGAGCCTTCTTCCGGCATCACTGAATCATGATCATATTTTACCATCGCTTGCAAAGATAAAGGGTTTATGAAAGTTGCTGAGTTTAAAACGTTAAAGAGGATGAAAAGTTTGGTGGAGATGGTGAATGGTGAATGGTGAGTGGTGAATGTTGAATTGTGAATAGGTTAATATTGTTGAAGGTAGTTTAAGGTTGTTGAAGGGTTAAAAAGCTGGTAAGCTGCTAAGGTTAAAAACTTAAAAATTGATGAAAGGTGCAGAATTCAACATTCACCATTGACAATTCACAAGTCAAAAATTCCCCCCATCCCCTAAAGGGGAGTTATTTG
>JAYTTM010000625.1:0-1453 GCA_043745055.1 Chitinophagaceae bacterium
TTGGCCAACTGGGTGTTGGTGGCAATTTTTATAACAGGACAAACGGGGTTTCCAGTAGGCGTTCCTAAACCGGTTGTAAATAAAATTAGCGTGGCACCGCTGGCAGCTTTTCCTGTTGTTGCCTCTACATCATTGCCGGGGGTGCAAACCAAATTCAATCCGGGTTTTACAGAAGGCTCTGTATAATCCAGCACGTCTGTAACAGGCGATGTACCACCTTTTTTACAGGCTCCGATACTTTTCATTGCATCAGTAATCAGCCCGTCTTTGATATTGCCCGGAGATGGATTCATGTGAAATCCGGAACCAACGGAATGAGCAAGCTGGTTATAATCATTCATAAGTTGCATAAATTTTCTTGCAGTGGTTTCATTAACCGACCGGTCAATTAAATCCTGCTCTGCGCCACATAGTTCTGGAAATTCTGCCAGTAAAACGGTTCCTCCCAAAGCCACCAGTAAATCTGCACAATGGCCTACTGCAGGGTTGGCTGAGATTCCGCTGAAACCATCGCTGCCACCACATTTTACACCCACGCACAATTTACTTAAAGGGGCAGGATGCCGCTCTGTTTTATTGGCTTCTATTAGTTGGAGAAATGTCTGACGAATTGCATCTTTAATCAAATAAGATTCACTTTCACTTTGCTGTTGTTCAAATATCAATAAAGGTTTATCGAAGGAAGGATTGCGTTGTTTTAAATCATTCAGAAAATCTTTTACCTGCAGGTTTTGGCAACCAAGACTCATCAATGTAATACCTGCAACATTGGGATGATCGGCATAAGCAACTAATAATTTACTAAGTGTTGCCGCATCCTGCCTGGTTCCGCCGCATCCACCCTGGTGATTTAAAAATTTAATTCCATCTATATTGTTGAATAAACGATCGGTTTTTTTAGAGGCATTATCCGGTGATAAATTTATTTTGTTTATATCCTCGCCGTTTTTAAATGCCTCTACCAGCAGTTGAGTATAGGCTTTGAATGTATCAGTTACTGCATAACCCAATTCATTGTGCAAGGCTTCTTTTATTACATCCAGGTTTCTGTTTTCACAAAAAACAGTTGGGATGAATAACCAGTAATTAGCAGTGCCTACCCGGCCATCTTTTCGATGGTAACCATTAAAAGTTGAAAGGCTGTATTTACTTATATCCGGTGCCTGCCATTTAAAGGATACATTGCGGTAATCAAAACTATCGGTTGCATGTTTGGTGTTGTCAACTGCCATCCGGCTACCCCTGATTACTGGCTGCTGAATAATGCCCACTGTTAATCCATACATGATTACCTTATCGCCTGCCTGCAAATCTTTTATAAAAAATTTATGTTTGCCGGGAATATCTTCTGCTAAATTAAAGCTGTCGCCCATCCAGTTGATTGATGTGCCTTTTTCCATTGGCTTTAAAGCAACCAGCACATTATCCAGCAAATCAATGTGTAAAAATTTAT
>JAYTTM010000626.1:0-1452 GCA_043745055.1 Chitinophagaceae bacterium
TAGTACGTTTGTAATTTCAGGGTTATCAAAAATTATTATACACTTTAAATAACTCCCCTTTAGGGGATGGGGGCACTATGACTTTATTAGCAATTAACTGGAGCAATGCATTTATGCAGGTTTTCTATCTTATCCTTTCCTTATCTATACTGGTAGTATTACACGAATTCGGCCATTATATTACAGCCAAATGGTTTGGCTGCAGGGTAGAAAAATTTTATCTTTTTTTTAATCCCTGGTTCTCCCTGTTTAAAAAGAAAATAGGCGATACAGAATATGGTATTGGCTGGTTGCCACTCGGCGGCTATGTAAAAATATCAGGTATGATTGATGAAAGCATGGACAAGGAAGCCATGAAATTACCGCCACAGGATTTTGAATTTAGAAGCAAGCCGGCCTGGCAACGCCTGATTATTATGTTGGGTGGAATTATTGTAAATGTATTGCTGGCATTTGTTATTTATGCAATGGTTTTATTTGTGTGGGGCGAATCTAAAATCCCAGCGGCATCTGTAAAAAATGGTATTTGGGTTCAGGATAGTGTGCTGCTAAAAGCAGGGTTTAAAAATGGTGATAAAATTACTGCAGTAGATGGTAAAACGATTGAATATTTTGACGAAATACAGCCCAAATTATTATTGAGTAAATCAGTGCAGGTAGAAAGGGAAGGGAAGTCATTAACGATTGCAATGGATGAAAATTTTATTGAACAATTGGTAGAGAGTAAAAAGAGAGTGGGTAATTTATTGATGCAACGCTTGCCGGCATTGGTGGGTGAATATGATGCAAAAGATTCGTCAACAGGTAAAAAAATTGGCTTGCAGCCGATGGATAATATCACCGGAATAGATTCATTACCTGTAAAATATTATGATGATATGACAGCGATTCTTACCAATAAAAAAAATCAAACTGTTACGCTCCAGATTGAAAGAAAAGGCAGCCCAATATCAATAGACGCACCGGTAAACCAGGATGGTAAAATTGGAATCCCTATTTTATCTTTTGAACAATACGATAGCTTGGGCGTATTTAAACTGGATAAGAAAAAATATGGTTTTTTTGAGGCAATTCCTGCCGGTGTTTCAATGGCCTTGGATAAATTAAAATTCTATATAGATCAGTTCAGATTGATACTAAACCCCAAAACTGGCGCCTATAAAGGGCTGGGAGGCTTTAAATCCATTGGTTCTATTTTTCCTACCCATTGGGGTGAGTGGGAAATTTTCTGGAGACTTACAGGCTTCTTATCAATTATACTTGCTTTCATGAACATTCTCCCTATCCCTGCTTTAGATGGCGGCCATGTTGTATTTACTTTAGTAGAAATGATCACTGGCAGAAAGCCAAGTGAAAAGTTTTTAGAGTATGCACAAATTGTTGGAATGGTGTTATTGTTAGGCCTGATGTTATTTGCCAACTTCAATGATTGGTTTGGATATGGACGGGGAA
>JAYTTM010000627.1:0-1448 GCA_043745055.1 Chitinophagaceae bacterium
AAAGTTATAAAAGTAAAAGATAACAAACAAAAGCCCAAAAAAGCTCGTCCTGCCTAAACCGAAGCTGATAGCGAGCCGCCGCCGAAGATAACAACGTCCAGCCCTGCTTGCAGCAATACCTTTGTTGGGCGGAGTTGTTTTCTAGAATGCTTGATATACTTCGAGTATATCCGCAGTCACGCCACCATTTCCTTGAACTATAAGTTTGACATTAGTTCCGTCTAGGTTACAACTGTAAACTGAAGATTGTTGGTAATTATTTATTAATGTAGCAGCAATAAAGAAAAGTTTTTGACCGTCAGGTGAAACTTTTACTCCCCTACTATCGACATTAGATACTAGATAAACACCTTGAGGTAAATTAATAGGAATTGGAGATGCATTTGACCCATCATAGTTAGCAGACCAGATTTCATAATTACCAGACACGTTTCTCCCAAATACAATTTTGCCAATTGTTGGATTGTCAGCTGGCCTCATTTGTGCATTTATTTTGGAGCAACTAATTTGAACGATTAAAACGCTGGTTGCAAACATCAATAAACAAACGGATGATAATAGCAATTTTTTCATTTTGATATTTTTAATTTTATAAATAGATGTTTTATACAATTTCGCCCAACGGTCGGGTATTGCTGCAGGCAGGGAATTCATTGCTGTGTCCGCCCCCAACCGCTGATGAATAAAGATATAAAAGTAAAAGGTAACAAACAAAATCCCAGAAAAGCTTGTCCAGCCCACAACCGAAGCTGATAGCGAACCGCAGCCGAAGATAACAACGTCATGCCCTGCTTGCAGCAATACTTTTGTTGTGCGTTCGGCTTGCTGCAATAAAGTTTTTTATGCTACGATTTAGAAATAAACTGTAACTTTATTCTACAAATATCAAAATATGCAGGATAAACGTATAGAAAGCGAAATATTAAAGAAAGCAAAAGAAATGTTTTTTAATAACAAGGATAAAGGGATTTTTTTTAAGGCTACATCATTTTATTTTCGTTGTCTATGCTATTTGAAATCGAGGTAAGTATATAGTCAATATCATCTTCTGAAATACACGATTCAAATTTGTCTTTTAATTCTGGTGGTATATTATTTGTAATAATTCTTATCCCCTCAATTTCAAGGCATATAACTGCCATAGCAAATTCATCTTCTTTTTGATAAAGGTCAATTTTATCTTCAAGAACACTATATCTTTCTTTTACAAATTTTCGCATTTTTTGGTACACTAAATTATTTGGGTCTTTGGGTTGTTGTATATTATTATCTAATTCAAAGTCAAAAAATATTTGCATGATGTTTATTTTAGAATAAAGATTATTCTACGAAACGTCAAAGCTGACGTACAACGGTCTGGTATTGCTGCAGGCAGGGAATTCATTGCTATGTCCGCCCCCAACCGCTGATGAATAAAGTTATAAAAGTAAAAGATAAAAAACAAAAGC
>JAYTTM010000628.1:0-1444 GCA_043745055.1 Chitinophagaceae bacterium
GACAAGGTTTTACGGGCAAGTTTATTATCAAAACTAAAACCGCAATAAGTACAGATATTCTGACACTCATTGGACAAATACAACGGAATATATAACTGTATTGTTTTGCCAAATCTTTTCCGGGTAAGGCGGTGACTGAGTTGCGCCATCTGTTCCAGAAAAGGCATTGCAGCAGGTGAAATCAGCGCTTTAAAATCTTCGAGGGTTCGTTTATTTTTCTGTAAAGCTATCTGAACATCAGCTGCTGTTTTTGCATAAATACTGTGCTTCACTTCTTCCCAATTATAGGTATCAAATAGTTCCTGAAACATGATTATATATTTTAAAGATCTGACAGGAAATGAGTTAATGGACTGCTTGCTTCTGCATGGTCATGTACAAAGCCAAGACCCGATAAAAAAGCCAATCTACCGGCTTCTGTTGCCTTTTTAAATGCTTTTGCCATGCTTACGGGATTACCTGCGACCGCTATGGCTGTATTTACCAGAACTGCATCGGCCCCTATCTCCATGGCAGCTGCTGCATGGCTTGGTGCACCAATGCCTGCATCTATAATAACTGGTACATTACTTTGTTCAATAATAATTTGCAAGAAGTCTATCGTCTTTAATCCCTTGTTACTCCCGATAGGTGCCCCTAAAGGCATTACCGCTGCAACGCCTACTTCTTCTAATCTTTTACATAAAACGGGGTCTGCATGAATATAAGGTAACACCACAAAACCCAGTTTTACCAGTTCTTCTGCGGCTTTCAATGTTTCAATCGGGTCGGGTAAAAGATATTTTGGATCGGGATGAATTTCCAGTTTCAGCCAATTTGTTTGCAGCGCCTCTCTGGCCATCTGAGCAGCAAATACTGCTTCTTTGGCATTACGCACACCGGATGTATTCGGTAAGAGATTAAATTGAGGATGCTGAAGATGCTGTAGAATATCATCTTCCTTATCCGCTACATCAATACGTTTCAAAGCCATCGTTACCAACTCTGTACCCGATGCCAAAAGCGCTTCTTCCATTATAGTATGGTCACCGAATTTTCCGGTACCTGTAAAAAGGCGGCTGTTAAACACTTTATCGGCAATGATTAATTGGTCTTTCATCTTTTCATTTTATATTTTGTGGTCAATTAAAGTATAATCTTTGTTACATAATTCCATAAAACCGGCAGCAGCAAGAGCAGGCTCAGCATTATTAGATATTGATGCTGAAACGGCAAACCCGTAAAAACCTGCAGCCAATAAATCTAGAATATCCCTCTGTTCAATTCCTCCAATCGCTATCAGTGGCGGAACGGGAGACGATATGTTTTTCAACTGATTAAAAATCAGCCGGTAACCTTCTAAGCCCAAAATGGGATTTAGCTTTTGTTTGGTAGCAGTAAACCGAAATGGGCCTAACCCAAGATAGTCGGCAGGCCCCTGACTTAGGCGGACAATATCTTCCAA
>JAYTTM010000629.1:0-5268 GCA_043745055.1 Chitinophagaceae bacterium
ACCGGCGAATTGATAACACGAAAAGGATATGCGGTGCTGGTAAGATAAAATTTTGTTTAACACAACTGTCTGGATAAAATTCTGTCCAAATTTTTACCACTATCAAAAACACCGATCACTAACCCCACTGTCATAGGAAAAACTATCCTTAAATACTGAAGGCCTTGTCGATAATAGCCAACTGTTCTTTAGCATGTACTTTTGAATAGCCCGTAGCCGTAGATGCACTGGCACTGCGGCTAATAATATAAAAATTGATGTTTTGTAAATTCATCCTCAGAAAGGTAGCAGCGCCCATATTCAATGGTTCTTCCTGCACCCAATGCCAGATGGCTTTGCTGTATTTGCTGTACAAAGCATCTAGTTGTTGTTGTGGCAAAGGATAAATTTGTTCCAGCCTAATGATTGCCACATCTGTTCTGTTTTCCTTTTGCTGCCGATCGGCTAAATCAAAATATACCTTACCGCTGCAAAGCAATACCTTCTTTATCTGGGCAGCGTCTTTTACAAAACGATCATCCAATATTTCTTTAAAACCTCCTGTTAAAAATTCAGTTTCAAGGCTATAACTGCCCGGGTGGCGCAGGTTGGCCTTGGGAGAAAAATTTACCAATGGTTTTCTAAACGGCCAGGTTAACTGACGACGTAACAAGTGAAAGAAATTGGCTGAAGTGGTAATATTACTTATCACCATATTTTGTTCGGCACACATTTGTAAAAATCTTTCCATTCTGGCGCTGCTATGCTCCGGTCCCTGGCCTTCGTAACCGTGGGGCAACAGCATTACAACGCTGTTCATCCGCTGCCATTTGGTTTCTGCAGCTGCAATAAACTGGTCTATTATTGTTTGGGCTCCATTACAAAAATCACCAAACTGTGCTTCCCAAAGCACCAATGCATTTGGGTTTGCCATAGCGTAGCCATATTCAAAACCTAACACGGCATATTCACTTAAAAGAGAATTATAAATACGCATGGGTGCCTGGCTTTCTGTAAAATGATCTAGCCGGTTGTAGGGAGTATTGGTATTTTCATCATGTATCACACAATGTCGATGACTAAAAGTTCCACGCTGCACATCCTGCCCGCTCATGCGTACATCTTTGCCTTCAATTAATAAACTTCCATAAGCCATTAACTCGCCCGTTGCCCAGTCTATTTTGCGCTCATCGTTGTATAATTTTATTTTATCCTGCAACAATTTTTCTACTTTTTTCAGAGGCTTAAAATTGGCTGGCCATTTCATTAATCCATCAAACAATAACTTAAAACTTTCCTTACCAATAGCTGTAACCGGTGATTGGTGAAAGTCATTTTCAGTGGCACGGCGCAGGGTTTTCCACCATAGTTCCGGTTTTTGAAAAGTATAAGGCAATGGATTTTGTTTTACATCATCTAACCGCTCCTGCAAATCTGCCAGAAATTTCTTTTCCATATCCTTGGCCAATGCCTGTGCATCCGGTTCACCATTTTCCAACAGGAATTGGGTGTACACTTCCCTTGGGTTGAGGTGCTTATCAATTAAGGCATATAACTGCGGTTGTGTAAACTTGGGTTCATCACCTTCGTTGTGGCCATGCTTGCGGTAACAAACCATATCAATAAAAATATCGCTGTTAAATTCCTGGCGGTAATGGGTGGCAATCTGCACTGCTTTTACTACAGCTTCCGGGTCGTCGCCATTAATGTGAAATACTGGGGCCTTAACCATGGCTGCAATAGAAGTGCAATAATCGGAACTGCGGGCATCTGTAAAATCGGTAGTAAAACCAATCTGGTTATTGATTACAAAATGAACGGTACCACCGGTATAATATCCTTTTAGGTTACTCATTTGTAATACCTCATACACAATGCCTTGCCCTGCAACGGAAGCGTCTCCATGAATGAGTATGGGTAAAATTTTATCGAAATCACTATTATACAAAACATCCGCCTTACTTCTTGCAAAGCCCACCACCAAAGGATCTACTGCTTCCAGATGCGATGGATTTGGACATAGTTTTAAATTGATTTTATTGCCGGAAGCTGTTTCAACTTCACTGCTAAAACCCAGGTGGTACTTAACATCGCCACTACCCATGGTAGTATCCGGCGTAGCTGTTCCTTCAAATTCACTAAAAATCTGCTCGTAGGTTTTACCCATAATATTGGCAAGAATATTTAACCTGCCACGATGCGCCATGCCAATTACAACCTCCTGTACATTATTAGACGATGCGGTATTAATTATTGCATCCAAAGCGGCAATAGTTGTCTCTCCCCCCTCTAACGAAAACCTTTTTTGTCCTACATATTTAGTGTGTAAAAATTTCTCGAACATAACCCCCTCATTCAGCTTTTGCAATATTCTTTTCTTTTGGTCTAACGGTACAGCCTCCTGCATTGTATGCTCTACGGCATTGATAATCCAGTCTCTTTTTCTCCTGCTGTTTACACTGCTGAATTCCACTCCGAGATTGTGAGTGTAACATTTTTGCAAATGAGCCACAATATTTCTTAGCGAAGCTTTACCCAGTCCTACAAATTTACCTGCTTCAAAAAATGTATCTAAATCAGCATCATTAAAGCCAAAGTTTTCTAATCCTAAATTTGCCTTACGGTCAATTCTTTCCCTGATGGGATTGGTTTTGGCAATTAAATGCCCTTTGCGCCGGTAAGCCACAATCAACTGGTAAACACTAAATTCTTTTTCAATTTGAGATTGGCTGATGGTTGACGATGCTGAAGGTTTAGCTGCTGAACTTGCACCATTATTTTTAGCCACATTGTTTTCTACAGCAAAATCGAAGCCTTCAAAAAACTTGCGCAATTCCACATCAATACTATCGGGGTTTGCCAAATAATCATTGTATAAATTTTCTATGTAGGCAGGATGTGCGTTTGTTATATATTGAAAATCCTTCATGGCTAAAACAGATTACAGGTATTTTTTAATAAAATCAAGTTGACCGGGGGGCAAATATCGGTGATTTATAAATGGTTTGCTGATTGATAATACCCAATTTTGTAAAACTAAAAAGAGAATATTTTTGATGATTTTTGTTAAGGAAGAAAATAAAGTTGATCCGGTAGCCTGTTCATTCAGCAATATTCTCACCTAAATCCACTAAAATCAGGTGATTAGCACTTATTTAGAAAATTACTTTATGTCAATGCCATATTTATTAATGTATCCCCTATCTTTGCCACCCGAAATTAAAAAAATAGAAATAAATGGCAAATCATTCAGCAACCAAAAAAGATGTACGTCAAAGCCGCAAGCGTAACGAACGTAATCGCTATTATGGTAAAACAACCCGTAATGCAATCAGGGATATCAGGGCTATTGATGATAAAACGGCTGCAACAGAAAAACTTCCTACAGTTTCATCTATGATAGATAAACTAGCAAGAAGGGGAACAATACATAAAAATAAAGCTTCTAACTTAAAAAGTAAGTTGGCAAAAAAAGTTAACGCACTGGCTTTAGCAAAATAATTTACTACGTTCAAATTGATTACGCCTGTCAAATCCTGACAGGTTTTTTTTGTTAATTCATTTTTTTTCACACAGTTACCTCTATTTACAATTATCCAAAAACACAAACCACATGTCAAAATTTTTACCTTTCATTACGCTGCTATTTTTCTTTGGCACTGCCAAGGCACAAATACCTGCCGGTTATTACAACAACGCCTACAATGCTGGTGTACCAAAAACCTGTGCAACACTAAAAACAGCCTTATTTAATATTGTATCTACCGGAACCAATGTGTTACCCTACAATTCAAGCTCAACGTTTGATACCTGGGATGCAGTAAACTCTATTGACACCCAGCGCAATGATGCCAATACAGCATATATTATGTGGGATATGTACACAGATAATCCAACAGGACCTGAATTGTATTCATTTACACCTGTTGTTAACCAATGTGGCAGCTATACTGCAATTGGTAGTTGTTATAACAGGGAACATTCATTTCCACAGGCTTGGTTTGGTTCAGTAACACCTATGCTTACGGATATGCACCATATATTTGCTTCGGATGGTTTTAGCAATGGTAAACATGACAATTTTCCTTATGGTGAAGTGAGTGCTACAGCAACAGACTGGACCTCTCCGGCTGGCGCTAAATTAGGCACCTGTTCTTATGGCGGCTACACTGGTAAAGTATTTGAGCCAATTGATGAATACAAAGGCGATTTTGCCAGAGCAATGTTTTACATGGTAACCCGCTATCAAAGTTCAATCGCAACTTTTCAAAGCAATAGCAATGCAGATGCAGTACTGGATGGCACTACCTGGCCATCGTTGGATAACTGGGCCATTAAGCAATGGTACAAATGGCATATTCAAGATCCTGTAAGCCAAAAAGAACTAAACAGGAACAATAAAATTTATGCCTTTCAAAACAACAGAAATCCATTTATTGATCATCCTGAGTATGTAAAATTAATATGGGACTGTACCAACCTGTTGCCCGTAAACCTTTTGGATTTTAAAGCCAGCAAAAACAGCAATATTATTTCGCTGCAATGGACAACAAATAAAGAAGCCAATTTTAAAGAATATATTATTGAACGCAGTACGAACGGTAAAACATTTTATGCTATTGGTAATATAAAAGGACAAAACCTTGATAAATATTCATTGATGGATCAAAATATTCCTGATGCTAAAACTGTTTTTTACAGATTAAAGCTGGTTGACATTGATGGCAATTTTAAATACAGTAAGATTGTTTCTGTAAAATTACAGATCACCCCATCTGGCATCACTGTTTTTCCTAACCCTGCAATAAATGCAATCACCATCAAACTACAGCAGCCAATAACGCTAAACAGTAGTTTAAAAATTACAGATGTGGAAGGAAGGGAAGTAATGAGCGTTGCTGTTGTAAATGCAGGCCAACAGGAAATTCCGGTTAAAGTAAACCAGTTACCTGCAGGCAGATATGTAATCACTATCAGCAATCACAAAAACTTACTGCACCAATCTTTTGTGATTGCTAAATAAGAGAAAACTATTTTAAAAAAATGCCACTAAAACAAGTGGCATTTTTTATGCTTTTTATTTAAACTATATTACATGCACCCTACATCTAAAAGATGGCAGTAATAATTTTCTTTAACAAGATGTAGCAGCAAAATTTATAAAAAACCAACCTTGAAATACCGCTGCAATAACAGCAAATGAGATCATCAGATTATGGGGTTTAAAAAAATTAAATGTAATACTGAACCTCATTTTAAAAAAGTCTACTTTAATTAGCCAGCACATCG
>JAYTTM010000630.1:0-5254 GCA_043745055.1 Chitinophagaceae bacterium
GATAACAGTGATGTTGAAAATGATAAATTGTATACACAGCCTCAGCATGTTGCCTACTCTTACACAGAATTGGGAAAAGTAAGCAATATGTTTACAATAGCTGCAGCTTTTGGAAATGTACATGGAGTTTACAAGCCAGGTAATGTAGAACTAAGGCCAGAGATATTAAACAACAGCCAGGTATTTATTGAAAAGGAATTGAAAACCGGCCCTAAGCCAGTTTATTTTGTATTCCACGGTGGTAGCGGATCTCCGCAACATCAAATACGTGAAGCTATTGGATACGGTGCTATAAAAATGAATATTGATACCGATTTGCAGTGGGCATTTTGGGAAGGTGTTTTAAACAATTACAAAACGAATGAAGGTTATCTACAGGGGCAGCTTGGTAATCCCGAAGGATCAGACAAACCCAATAAAAAGCAATATGATCCAAGAGTTTGGTTACGCAAAGGACAAGACACTTTTATAAAAAGATTAGAAGTTGCTTTTGACGATCTTAATTGTATTAACCGTAATGCATAAAATTTAATGTAACTATTACTTATTTTTTAGCAACTATTAATTGTAAAATGCAATTGCATTAAAGAATTTACAAAGATTATTTAATACCGATGCACATGTCAAAAGAAGAAGATTTCGACTTTTTATTGGGTGATGATGAAAATACTGGTTCAGGTGCCACCTCTAAAACGTCTACCGGCTGGTTTAAAAGAAAGAAAAAAGGGATACTTACAGAAACGAAAGATAAGGCTGATGCGCCGGAAGGCCTTTGGTCCAAATGTCCATCTTGTAAACACACCTGTACTATATCAGACTTAAAAGAGAACCTGTTTGTATGTCCAAATTGTAGTTACCATCATCGTATTGGCAGCGAGGAATATTTTACAATATTGTTTGATCAGGAGGAAGAATACGTAGAACTCTTTGCAGGTATTGTCTCAAAAGATTACCTGAATTTTGTTGACCTTAAACCGTATGATAAACGTTTGCAGGAAACATATTCCAAAACTGAAATTCATGATTCAATTACAGTGGCTCATGGAAGAATTAACCAGCACGACCTTGTAGTGGCCTGCATGGATTTTGAATTTATCGGCGGTAGCCTGGGAAGTGTAATGGGAGAAAAAATAAGCCGGGCATGCGATTATTGCCTTGAGAAAAAAATCCCATTCATGATCATCAATAAAAGCGGTGGCGCCAGAATGATGGAAAGCGCCTTTTCATTGATGCAACTGGCAAAAACTTCTGCTAAGTTGTCTTTGCTTTCAGATGCTAAAGTCCCGTATATCTCATTGTGTACAGATCCTACTTTTGGAGGTACCACTGCGTCGTTTGCAATGTTGGGTGATATTATTTGTGGCGAACCTGCCGCCCTTATTGGGTTTGCAGGGCCAAGAGTTATTAAAGAAACTATCAAAAAAGATTTACCCGAAGGCTTTCAAAGGAGTGAATTTTTATTGGAGCATGGATTCTTAGATTTTATTGTACCAAGAAAAGAATTGAAGGAAATGATGACTTCATTGTTGGTGTTATTTAAAAACTAGTGCGATGTGAATGGTGAGTGGTCAATGGTGAATATTTCACAATTGACCATTGACCATTCACCATTCACTAATGTATCCTGCAGCCATCAACACAATGTGGCTGCTTTTTTTTATTTTTGCATTATGGAAATCAGCAACCGAAAGGCTTATCACGAATATTTTTTTGAAGACAAATACATTGCAGGATTGGTATTGGCCGGAACAGAAATTAAAAGTCTGCGAAGTGGTAAAGCAAGTTTCAATGATAGCTATTGTTATTTTGATAAGGGAGAATTGTATGTAAAAAGTTTACACATTTCGGAATATACCTATGGTACCTACAACAACCACCAGCCCATGCAGGAAAGAAAACTACTACTCAATAAAAGGGAACTCCGCAAGTGGGAAGCAAAAACAAAAGAGAAAGGTTACTCTATTATTCCACTAAAAATATTTCTTACTGAAAAAGGTTTTTTTAAGATGGAAATAGGGCTTGGCAAAGGCAAAAAAATATACGATAAAAGAGAATCAATTAAGGAACGGGAAAACGACAGAGATATAAAACGGAAATACGGAATTTAACACTCACTCAAACTAATTGGTATATGAATGGCGAGGCCGCCATCTGAAGTTTCTTTGTATTTGCTGTTCATATCCAGGGCTGTATCCCACATCGTTTTAATTACACCATCCAAACTTACTTTAGCAAAATCGGGCTGACTTTGTAGTGCCAGCTGGCTGGCAGTAATTGCTTTTATTGCACCCATCGTATTGCGCTCTATGCAGGGTATTTGTACTAACCCGCCAATAGGGTCGCAGGTAAGGCCCAGATGGTGTTCCATCGCTATTTCAGCAGCCATTAGTGCCTGGCGTTGAGAGCCTCCCATTACTTCCGTTAATGCAGCTGCAGCCATTGCACTGCTAACGCCAATTTCTGCCTGGCAGCCGCCCATGGCGGCAGATATGGTAGCTCCTTTTTTAAAGATGCTGCCTACTTCACTGGCAGTTAATAAAAACTGGATAATTTTTTCTTCGGTATTTCCATTACAAAAACAAATATAGTATTGGAGCACAGCAGGTATCACGCCAGCGGCACCATTTGTTGGCGCCGTAACTACCCTACCGAATGAAGCATTCTCTTCATTAACTGCTAATGCAAAACAACTCACCCAATCTAATATATAGGTGAAATTATTTCCACCTGCCTGAATACAGGATAGCCAACTTTCATAATTAGTATAAGTGGTATCCCTTAACAATCTTTTGTTTAAATTAAATCCTCTTCGTTTTACATTAAGCCCACCAGGTAAAACGCCTTCGGTATGACAACCCTTGTACATACATTCCTTCATCACACGCCAAATATTTATTGCTTGCTTTTTGGTCTCATGCTCTGGCCGCCAGCTTGATTCATTTTCCAAAACAATTTCGCTGATCATCATACCAGTTTTCATACACCAATGCAACAACTCTTTAGCAGTATTTATTGGAAAAGGGATTATCACTGAATTATTTCCCTGACTGGTTTCTCCTTCTTTAACTACAAAACCTCCACCAACTGAATAATAGGTTTCTGCAAAGCTCTCTCCGCTTTGTAGCTGCACTAAAAATGTAAGCGCATTGGGATGAAACGGCAATGATTCTGTATATAAAAATTCGATATCATCAGCCGGGTTAAAATCAATTAGATATTTACCGGCGATAATTAATTGATGCGTTTCTTTTATCTGAAAGATACTTTTATCAATGGCAGTAACATCAAATGTTACAGGATCCTCCCCGCAAAGTCCCAATTGTATGGCAATTGCAGTACCGTGACCAACTCCTGTTTTAGCGAGTGATCCATAAAGCAGTACTTTAATTGATTGAACTTCTTTTAGCCTATTGCCTTGTTCCAACGATTGTAAAAAACGCAAAGCCGCCTTCCAGGGACCAAGCGTATGGCTACTTGAAGGGCCGATGCCAATTTTAAACATATCAAATATGGAAATGGCTTCGTGGCTCAAAACAATTATTTTAAAAATTTACAAGTTCTATTCTAAAAATTAAAATAGAGCTGGCAGGAATTTTATTAGAGGCAGAACATCCGTAACCTAATGAAGGCGGCAAGTATAAGTTAATAATAGCGCCTTTTTTCATCTGGGGTATGGCATATTGCCAACCAAGTATTACACCACCTAATCCAAAAGTTGCTGTTTCACCGGTAGCCGTAGAGTCAAATCCTGTACCATTTGGTAATGTTCCCTTATACTTTACGGTAACATTGGAATTGGGAAAAGGACTATCAATGCCATAGCCGGCGCCAAGTGTTTCCACAAAATAACCACGGGAATCTTTAGTTGCTACGATACTTTTACTGGTTAAATATCTTTGAACACTATCAATTTCTGCAGTTGTTGGTACCCCATTGGTAGATATACATCTGGTAGTATTATTACTACTTGTTTTGCTACAGGCATACAATGAAAAAATGAAAAGAGCAAGAATAAAATAATTTTTTGAACGCATACTAAATATTGGTTTGATTGTTAAGTTGAGTATCTGAAATTTTGTTTGAAACATCTTCTTTTATTTTCATTTCCTGGTACAATTGTTCGTTGGATTCCCATTTAAATTGCATTCTGAAAAAAGAATAGAATAGTATAATACCAAACATTGCAAAAATAGCGGTAATAAACATTCCCGGAGTTGTTTTAGAAATCTTCATGTACCAATCAGGAAAAAAAATCCACACTGATACCACTAAAAGAAGTATTGGGAGAGCAAATATTACCGCCATTGGCAAACCACGGCTAATTTTACTCTTTACCGTACTTTCTCTTGCCCGGTTTTGTTCCCAATAACGAAGAAATTCAGTTTCTTTTTCGGTTAACATCTGGTAAAGTTAACCAATAATAAATTGGCTGTTTTGCAAATTGATCAATATTAGGTAGGTTTGTTAACACCAAAAGAAAGACAGTGAAAATTGAGCAACTCATCGTTCAGCATTTATATCAGCAAAAAGAGGTAACACTCCAGGGCATTGGTTATATTTCTTTAAATCCTTCGGTGGTATTACCAGGTGAAAATGAAAAAGATTTTGTGATGCCTGAAAATGCCTTTACGTACAAATTTAACCTTAGGGCTACAGAAGACGAGGCACTGATCAATTATATAGTTCAGCAAACAAGAAAGATAAAACCTTTGGCCACATCAGATTTGGAGAGTTATTGCATGCTGGCGAAACAATTTTTAAATATTGGTAAACCCCTGGTAATTGAAGGGGTGGGTACTATACAAAAGAACCAATCTGGAGATTACGAATTTATTTCAGGGCAATTTATTACCCCCAGAATTGAAGAGGCTCCTAAACTAATAAAAGAAAAACTGGAAGAACAGGTTTCTTTTGAAAGCGAAACTAAAAGAGACAATGGCAGGCGAAATATTATTATCGTTTTTATTGCTACAATTATTGCATTGGCAGGCCTTGGTATTTATTATTATTTATCTAATATAAAAGCACCTGAATCTGAACCTGAACCTATGCAACAGATGCAGGTAGGTATCGACACTTTAAAAACTGATACATTAATTAAATCTGCATTGGATACAGTTGTAGTTGCAAAACCTGTAACGCCTGTAAAAACAGACAGTAATAATTTCAGTATTGTACTTAAAGATTATCCAACAGAAACCGCTGCTTACAGAGCTTTTGCAAAATTGACCGAGTACGGGCATAAATTGAAAAT
>JAYTTM010000631.1:0-1438 GCA_043745055.1 Chitinophagaceae bacterium
GTAACTACACAGGTTGTAATTTAATGATTAAATTTAGGCAAGGGAGTACTTCTACGCCTCTTTTGCGAAGGGTATCAATGACAGATCGAATGACACAGAAGGCGTTTTGCCCGGATTTAAACTGCCCCGAGATTTTTTGTTTAACTTTAATGTTCCGAATGGCTCTTTCAGACCCATTATTATCAGGGGGAATATCTAAATTGTAAAGACAGGGCATTAGATGATTTCGATTTTTAATCATAGATGCTTGAAAAGTGAGCGTATTGGGATAATTATCCTTATCCACTGTTGTTAAAAGTAACTCGTTCAGTCTTTTTTCTAGTTCTTTGGCATCTTTGTCGTCTTGTGCATAGGCTTTATTTTGTTTAACTAATGCTTTTCGAGTGTCGAAAATATCTATCATTAATTGTCTAAATTGAGAGGCGAAAGGGTGTTTTTCAGATTCCTCTAAGAAGATAATATTTCGGAGTAAATGAGCTAAACATATCTGATGTCCTTTAGTAAATGATTTTAATTGAGCTGCCCATCGGTCGGTCACTAAAATAGTATGAGCTAAAGCAGTTCCCCAAATCGTTTCGATAGTTTCAGTACCTCGATTTTGAGATGCGACAATAAAAGTATTGAGTATGTTTTGCCAAACCCAAATCCACCACTTTTTTCCGTTGACTTTGGCACCCGTTTCATCCGAGCCAACGACTTGACTTTCAGCGATTTGTGTTTTGATAATTTGATAAACGCCTTCACATTTTTCGGCACATCTTTCAAGGATATTACCGACTGTTCCCTGCGAAATGGGTAATGAAAAAACTTGAGTAAACAGGTTTTGTAGGCGAGCGAAAGGAAGATATTGATAGACAGAAAGATAGCATACAAGGGATTCTACAGTACTCCCATATTGAATAGGGGCATTAACCCCAACTGGAAAATCGGCGGTTTGTAGGCGATGACAGTTCGGACAATCGCAGCAATATTGCCGATATTCTTCATAAAAAGGCAATATCGGCGGTATTTCTATAACTTGACGTTTAGATTTTAAGATATGAGTGGCAGTAATTAATGACGCACCACAATTGCGGCAATAGTCATTTTTCAAGTCTGTAATTTTATCAGGGTTGGAACGAATTTCTAAAGTCATTCCTTTATGTCCAGGCTGACCCCCACTTTTAAGAACGCTTGGAGGTCGAAGGCTTTTAATTTTTGAAGGTGTAAATAAATCAGTGGAGGGCGGCATCGACGAATTATGCGAGTCTTTTTTGATAATCGGTTGACTTATCATTTTAAGCAATAGCATTACTTTATCCGTTAAGGCTTTTACCTCTTGACGGAGTTCAGCATTTTCTGCTCGTAAAGATATTTCTTCTTGTTCTGTCATCAATCTAAGGTATAACTTTTTTCTTTATCCAATATTTTATTTTATTTCACTCTACCTGTGTAGTTA
>JAYTTM010000632.1:0-1437 GCA_043745055.1 Chitinophagaceae bacterium
ATGATTTTTTTCATGGATAGATTATTTTTTGAATCACTAATATTAAATATTGGTAAGTATTTAAAAACTAATTGAAGCTAAAGGGCAAAAATAAGGAATGCAATCAGAAATTCTGTTGTTTCAGAAATTGAGAAGTTAATCTGCAATGCCGATAAATCTATTAATGGGTAAAAACATTTAAAAAAAGAAATAAGGGAAGTAGCATCAATGCGGGCATTTTTACTTTCGATAAGTTTCAAACTGACTTACAAGAATCAACCATTTAAAATAGTGACTGAAGTAAGACATGGGAAAGTAAGAAAGTATTCTAACCTGCTGAAGTAAACCAATAAAATAGTACAGGGCAATATGCACTTGCATACTGCCCTGTATTTTGTTGGATGGATGTTTAAAAAACTAAAGCCTGTTTACTTACTAAAATTATTGACTTTCAAAGGCTTCTTATTGCTTAATGAATTTGGTTGTAAACTGGTTGCTGTTTTCACCAATTTTTACAATATAGATTCCAGCGGTAAGCTGTGATAAGTTGATGTTTGAAATTTCTTTGGTTAACGATCCGGTATACACTTTAACTCCTACAGTATTAAAAATTTGAATGATTTGCGGATTTGATGCGCTTACATTTTTATTATCAATCATCAGATTATTTTGAACCGGGTTAGGATAAACTTTAATCTGATTAATTTTTACAACTGTTACTGGTGCAGCTACAGGAACAACAACTGCTGGTGTAGGACCGGCCTGGGCCAGGTTGCTATCGCAGGCAAAAGAAGAAAGAAAACTGTTACGGATATTGCCAGTGGCAAACAAAGATTTCATTCTTTTTTTTTGATCGTTGGTAAACATATTCATTGCAGCATCATCAGAAAAATCCATGTAGTTCATAAACATATCACCATTTGCATTGGGTGAACAGCTTGTAACATTTGGAAAAGTTGGAATTCCGAAATTGTATGTTTTCTGGCGGGGCGTATCATCTATTCCATCATCTCCGCAATCAGTATCACCCCATAAATGTTTTAAACCCAACCAATGTCCAACTTCGTGCGTTGCTGTGCGACCTTTGTTGAAAGAAGCTCTAAGACTACCAACTGTACCAAAAACATCAAAAGCAATTACAACGCCATCAACGTCTGCATTACTACCGGGAGGGGTTGCATAACCAAGACTGCGACCAGTTAATGCACATACCCAAATGTTGAGGTATTTTTTGTTATCCCAGGGATTGATACCACCTCTTAATGAAGATTTCATTGCATCATCTGCTGAAAATAAATCAACAGTGGTGCTTTTGCGAACGATCCCAGTTGTTTTTTTTCCTTGTGGATCAACCTGTGCCAGGCAAAATTTAATCTTTACATCTGCTGCAAGACCACTGAAAACACCTGGTCTTTTTGCCTTGTCTGCATTTAGATTAGCAAAGTCATTGTTTAAAGC
>JAYTTM010000633.1:0-5235 GCA_043745055.1 Chitinophagaceae bacterium
CATAAGTTGCATAAAAAAGGAATTGCAGTAATGCCAATTTGTTTTGGTATTTCATTTACTAATACATTGATGAATCAGGCAAGGGCATTGGTGCATGTGTACTCCGATGGAAGTGTGGTTGTAAGTACGGGTGCAGTGGAAATGGGACAAGGCGTTAATACAAAAATAGCGCAGGTGGTGGCACAAACATTTGCCATCAATCCAGCAAGGATAAAAGTTAACAGCACCAACACCTATCGCATTGCTAATACTTCTCCATCAGCAGCAAGTGCTACCGCCGACTTAAATGGCAAGGCCACCTTGATTGCCTGCACAGCCATTGCTGAAAGGATAAAAAATATTGCAGCAACAGAATTAAATGTATCAGCTGAAGATATCACACTTCAAGATGAATATGTATATGTAAAAGGAACTAAAACTGAACTCGGCTGGAACAAACTGGTACTTACAACTTACAACAAACGCATTAGTTTATCCGAGCATGGCCATTATTCCACTCCCGATATTTATTTTGATAAAACAACAGAAAAAGGACATCCGTTTGCCTACCATGTTTATGGTACTGCCATTACTGAAGTAACCGTAGATTGCCTGAGAGGTATTTATGAAATTGATGCAGTAAAACTGGTGCATGATTTTGGCAGCAGCATGAATCCATTGATAGACCGTGGCCAGATAGAAGGTGGACTGGTACAGGGTATTGGCTGGATGACGATGGAGGAGATTTTGTACGATACCAATGGTAAACTAAAGAGCAATGCACTCTCTACCTACAAAGTGCCGGATATTTATTCGGCACCGAAAGATATCTGTATTGAGTTTTTACAAACCCAAAAAGATAACCTCGCCATCTTTAGATCTAAGGCAGTAGGAGAGCCTCCATTAATGTATGGAATTGGTACTTTCTTTGCATTACGAAATGCCATAAAAAATTTTAACAGCACTGCTAAGCCAGTGTTTGATGCACCTATGACACCAGAAAAAGTACTGATGAATTTGTACGGAGAATCAGCTACTGTTGAAGAAATAAATACAATACAAGCGAAATCAGATTTGGAACATCAGTAGTTTAAACTTTACATTTTTCAAACTAAAGAAAAGTAAATCAGGCATCATTTATAATTCTTAGAAAGCCGTGATATGGCTTATTAATAGATTGGAATTTAGTGCGGCAACTAAATTGCTAAACCCACTAAACTAAACTTCTGTAAAATTTATGGTGCCAATTAATTACTAAACGATTAATAACATCCAATGCATAAAAAATTACCAGCCTGGCAACTCATTTATCAATGCCTTCAACAAAATATAGGGGTTATGTTGTTGTATGTATTGGAAAGCAAAGGCAGCAGTCCTGGCAGGCAAGGATTTATGATGGCAGTGAATGCAAATGGACAAATGAGCGGTTCATTGGGTGGTGGAATAATGGAATTTAAGTTGGCAGAACTGGCAAAAGCAAGGTTGGCAATTGAAGTTACAGCCCCCTCAATTCATCAGCAAATTCACGATAAAGAGACAGCTCAAAATCAAAGCGGCATGATATGCTCCGGCGAGCAAACCATATTTTTATACAAGCTGTTGCAAACTGAATTGCCGGTGGTGGAATCCATTATACATTCATTGCAGGCCAATCACAATAGTACCATGCAATTAACTTTGAAGGGTATTTCATTTAGCAAAGAAATACCTGCACAAAATTTTTCCTTTATCAAAACCGATCATGATTTTTTATTCCTCGAAAAGGTAGGCTATAAACAAAACCTGTATATCATCGGAGGAGGCCATTGCTCATTGGCGCTTGCCCAATTGATGCATACGATGGATTTTTATATCAGGTTGTATGATGATAGAACAGAACTGAATACAATGGCTCATAATCATTTTGTTCATGAAAAAATTGTGTTAGATAATTACGAACAATTAGAAAAATGTATCCCGTCGGGAGAAAATAATTATGTGGTTGTAATGACCGTTGGTTATCGTACAGATGATATCGCCGTAAGGGCGTTGCTCAATAAGCGGCTAGCCTTTTTTGGGATTCTTGGTAGCAAAAAGAAGATAGAAAAAATGTTTACTAATTATAAAATGGAAGGGATTGATGAAGCCATATTGAAAACCATTCATGCCCCTGTTGGATTGTTTATAAAAAGCCAAACCCCCGAGGAGATAGCAGTTAGTATTGCTGCAGAGATTATACAAGTAAAGAATGAGAAACTATCTTAAGTTTTTTGTTGAAAAGGTATGCCCTATAAATCAAGTGCCATATCAAGGTTAGCTCCATTGTATTCAAAAGTCCCCAAAGTTTGGAATCCCATTTTATGATAGAAGTTCACTGCCTTTTTGTTGGATGCCTGAACGCCGCCCCATAAAATTATTTGTTTTATACCCTTTCTTTTCAGCTCGGTTACAATATGGTAGAAGAGCATTTTTCCAATTCCCTTGCTTTGCCAGTTGTCAGCAACTGATGGGGCAAATGTGCAACAAGTTGTATCATTTGTTTGTAGCCCATAACTTTCCAACCTTTCTCTATCATGAAGCAGATAGCCGTCTTTCAAAATAGCATAAGCAATTATTGAACTCTGCGTTGCGTCTTCGGCAATGTAGGCAGTAAGGCCTGCATCAGTATTGTAAAAATGGAAAATATCATCCATCTCAAAAGAGTGAGGAGCAAATCGCTTTCTCGTTTCATCATTTAATTGCTGCAGGTATTGATGCAATGCATGTAGATCTGTTGTAAGAAGTTCTCTGCAAAGGAGTTGCTTTTGCTGGTATAATAAAGTTGGTTCCATGATAAGCATTGCAAATTCAATTCAATATTTAGTACAAAGTTTTATCACCTTTCTTTTTCCACTCTTCAAATACCTTTAGTGCACTCGTTCTTCCCAATGGTAGTATGGGTATTTTTCGGTCTGGTATCGATACATTCATTTCTTCATATATCATCGAGTCGTCAAATCCTATTTCGGCTGCATCCTGCCGGTTATTGGCAAAATAAACAACCTTGGGTCTTGCCCAATAAATAGCACCAAGGCACATGGGGCAGGGCTCGCAGGAAGAATAAACTTCACAATCTGTTAGTTGAAAAGTGCCCAGGTTTTTGCAGGCATCCCTTATTGCTGTTACTTCTGCATGTGCAGTGGGGTCGTTGGTAGAACTTACTTTGTTATTGCCCCGTCCAACTATTTTATCGCCTTTAACTATTATGCAGCCAAAAGGACCACCTTCATTTTTGTTCATTCCCTCCTGCGATAGGGCAATGGCCTCTTGCATAAATTTTTCTTCTCTGGTCATATTGGTATGTAATTCAACTTGTAAATATAGGTATTGACACAGGTAGTTATGCGATCACGAATCCTTTTATTTAATATGCCTATGTACGAAATAAAAATTTAGCTCATACGTTTAATTCATTTTAACTATTCAATCTATTCAGATGAAAAAAACATTTGAAAGTATATAACCTAAAATTATATGATCAGAATAAATTTAATTTTCTATATTTGTCCACCAATCGAGTAGACTTAATAAATTGTATGTCACATTCAACCATCATAATGTTTGTTTCCAGGTGTTGTTGCCCAAAGTGGAATTGTTGATCATCCACGCAAATAATTTTTCTTTCCCATTTAATTTCACACAAAAATTAGAAAGCTCCAGTTAAAATGAATCAGTCAGCTAAAAATTATATAAAAAACTTACTCTATCAGTCAAGTAGACTAATAGAAGTTGATTTTTTGAAATTACTTACTAATACATTTCCGGAGCAGGTTACCTTTTCTTCTAGTTTCAGTTTTGAAGACCAGGTAATTACACATCAGATTTTAAGTAATCAATTGCCTGTAAAAATATTTACACTGGATACCGGCCGCATGTTCCCTGAAACTTATTCTACCTGGAGCAGCACAAATGCAGCCTACAATACTCATATCAAAGCATATTATCCCAATCGGGATAGTTTGCAGGATTTTATAGAAGCCAATGGCCCTAACTCTTTTTACGAGTCCGTTGACAACAGGAAACAATGCTGCTTTATCCGCAAAGTAGAACCATTACAAAGGGCGTTAAAAGAAAATGCCGTGTGGATTACCGGTTTAAGAGCTGAGCATTCCGGCAATAGAAAAGATTTGCCTATTGTAGAATGGGACGAGAGTAACCAAATAATAAAATATCACCCGCTGTTGCATTGGACAACAGAAGAGGTGAAACAATACATCAGTACAAATCATGTGCCTTACAATCCTTTGCATGATAAAGGTTTTGTTAGCATTGGCTGTGCACCTTGTACCAGGGCCATCAAGCCAGGAGAGGATTTCAGGGCAGGCCGCTGGTGGTGGGAAGATGCAGATAAGAAAGAGTGTGGTTTGCATGAGCATCAGCCCCCATCCCCTAAAGGAGAGTTTTCGACAGGTTTAATTAAATAGTAAATTAAAAATGGCGAAATTTTAACCTATAAAAATATAATGATCCAGAATAAATCAGAGACTTTAAATAACTCTCCTTTAGGGGATCGGGGCGAAAAATTAGTCCACAATAATATGATAAAAATGAATACACCAGAGACTTCAAATATCTCCCCTTTAGGGGATGGGGGCAAATCGCTACCCTTCGATTATTTAGATCAATTAGAATCGGAATCCATCCACATTTTACGGGAAGTTGCCGGACAATTTGAACGTCCGGTATTGTTGTTTTCCGGTGGTAAAGATTCTATAGTATTGGTACACCTGGCGTTGAAAGCATTCCGTCCTGGTAAATTTCCTTTTCCATTAATGCACATTGATACCGGCCACAACTTTCAGGAAGCACTAGATTTTCGGGATGCAATGGTGGAGACATTTGGTGAAAAATTAATTGTACGCAAAGTTGCTGATACCATCAAAGAAAAAAAATTAACAGAACAAAAAGGAAAGTTTGCCAGCCGCAATGCGCTGCAGACTTTTACTTTGTTGGATGCCATTGAAGAATTTAAGTTTGATGCCTGCATTGGCGGTGCAAGAAGAGATGAAGAAAAGGCAAGGGCAAAAGAAAGAATTTTTTCTGTAAGAGATGAGTTTGGTCAGTGGGATCCCAAACTGCAGCGCCCCGAATTGTGGAATACCTACAATGGCCGCATTCACAAGGGCGAAAATGTTCGTGTATTCCCCATCAGCAACTGGACAGAACTCGATATCTGGAATTACATCCGCAGAAATAATATTGATTTGCCTTCTATTTATTTTGCTCATAACAGAGAAG